>WLEM01000039.1 GCA_009704285.1 Actinomycetota bacterium | reverse complement strand
CTATGTCCACGCTTCATTTCTAATTAATCTAGGTTCACCAACTCAATCAACCTATGAAAACTCTCTGTCAGCAACTGCCTATTCATTGAAGCGAGGGAAAGAAATTGGTGCTCGAGGGGTGGTAGTTCACACCGGTGCAGCAGTTGATGAATCAAATGTTGCCCAAGCTTGGAAGCAGATACATGAAGGTGTGATGCCGATATTAAACAATTTAAATGATGATGACCCCTGGCTATTGCTTGAACCAACCGCTGGTCAAGGACAATCCTTAGTAAAGAAGTTGGATGATCTAACAAAATATATGGATGCACTTGAATGGCACCCAAAAGTTGGAGTCTGTCTTGACACCTGTCATGTTTTTGCTGCCGGTCATGACATTAAAAAACCTGGTGGCATGAAAGAAACAATGGATTTACTTGTCCAAGTTGTGGGATTAGAACGTATTCAGTTAATTCATGCCAACGACTCCATGGATATCTGTGGCAATCTAAAGGATCGCCATCAAAATATCGGAAAAGGCGAAATAGGTAGTAAACCATTTATTGAGTTACTTGCTCATCCTGCAGTTGCGAATGCACCATTGATTTTGGAAACACCAGGGGCTGAGCCAGAGCATGGCAGTGAGGTTGCCATGCTTAAGAAGATGCGTGATAAGTAAATGAGGGTAAAAGCACTTCTATACCTTGGCTTGTTGGCAACGACTGCTGTCTGGGGCGGGGCATTTTTAGTGATGAAAGATTCCTTAGAGCGTCAAGATGTTTATTCATTCCTGGCATCTCGATTCATATTAGCTGCTCTATTTATGTTCTTGTATAAGCCTCGATGCATGCAAGGTTTAAGTAGAGTCTTTATCCAACGCGCTGCCCTAGCTGGAATTCTTCTAGGTAGTGGATTTATATTCCAAACTTTTGGTTTAACTCAAACCACTGTTTCAAACACTGGCTTTATTACCGGCCTCTACTTGGTTTTCACGCCACTTATCTCTTGGATACTACTAAAGAGAGAGATCTTCAAAATGCAATGGTCTGCTGTCTTTGTGGCAACAATTGGGTTGTATCTAATTTCCTTTAACGGGATTTCAATTGGTATTGGTGAAGTATTGGTGCTTATCTCAGCAATACTGTTTGCGGGACAAATAGTTGCATTGGGCGAATGGAGCGATGGTAAGAACACCTATGCACTGACTTTGATACAAATTTTAGTTTGTGCTTTCATGTTTTTAGGACTCTCCTTCAAGGATGGTTACCAGCTACCACCTGATGGTGGAGTTTGGTCTTCAGTTTTATTCACCGCCTTTTTCGCCACTTTTATTGGAGTATTGATTCAAACTAAGGCTCAATCAGTTATGAGCGCAACAGCAGCTGGAGTGCTCTTGGCTATGGAAGTTCCGTTTGCCTTATTTTTTGGACTTTACTTTGATAATGACCCCCTTACTTTTAGAATAATTACTGGTGGTTCCCTAGTCATGGTTGCCATGGCACTGGTAATTTGGTCAGATTCAAAACATACCAAGTCGGAGGAAAAAAAGGGTGTCTAAAAAAATTGCAGACCTTAGGTCAGATACTCTGACAAAACCCTCCGAAGAGATGCGCCGCTTTATGTCTGAGGCAGTAGTTGGTGATGATGTTTATGGAGAGGACCCAACAGTTAACTCACTTGAAGAGCGAGTTGCTGAATTATTTGGCCACGAAGCAGCCCTTTTCTGTCCAACTGGATCATTAGCAAATCAATTGGCGATACGAATGCTTGTTTCCCCAGGTGAAGAATTACTTACTGAAACTAACTCACATATAGTTCGAGCCGAACTAGGAGCCGGCGCTGCTTTTAGTGGCATCACTACTAGAACATGGCTTTCACCTCGAGGAGAGCTAAGAGCAGATGATGCACTTAATATTGCAAAGCCAGACTCTGGACCATACTTAGTATCAACTAAAGCTATTGCAGTCGAGAACACTCATAATTTTGGCGGCGGAACCATTCAGCCCATAGTAGAAATCCAGAAACTTCACCAGGAGTGCCAAACCCTTGGAATTAGCATGCACCTAGATGGTGCGCGAATTTGGAATGCTCATGTTGCTACTGGGGTGGCGCTTAAAGTGTATGGAAAATACTTTGACACGTTGAGTGTTTGCTTATCAAAAGGATTAGGCGCACCAATTGGTTCGTTAATGATCTCTACATCTGATCGGATTAGTAAGGCTCGGCAATGGCGCAAGCGGTATGGAGGCGGTATGCGCCAGGTTGGAATAATGGCTGCCGCCGGACATTACGCTCTAGAAAATAACTTGAAGTTACTAAAAACTGATCATGTGAGAGCTAAAGCCATTGCTGAGGCAATAGCTGCGGTAGCTCCATCAGTTATTGACCCTAAAACTGTTGAGACAAATATCGTAGGTTTAGATTTATCATCGATAAACATAACTGCTTTTGAATTAGCTGCTCAGCTGAAATAGCACGGGATTCTCACTGGACCTTTAGGCTCTAAATACTTACGCCTTGTTACTCACTACGACCTTGATGAGTCGGACATAAACTTGGTAAAACAAGTACTGCCAGAAATTTTAAAGCGCGCCCTCGTGGCTTAACAGCCACTGCTTTATCTTTACTCCATAACCGTAATTTCCAATTGCACCACTAGTTTTTATTACGCGATGGCAAGGAATTATTGGCGCGATCAAATTGTTTCCACAAGCTGTTCCGGCTGCTCTAATTGCATCTGCTGAACCAGCTCGCTTAGCCAGTTGTGCATATGAAAGCACCTTGCCTGCTGGAATTTTGCGCATTGCTTTCCAGGCGTCTTGGGAGAACTTAGCTCCGGCTTGGCGGACTTTTATCGCATTGAGCGCATTCAAGTCACCATCAAGGTAATCTTTAACTAAATCAGAGATCACTGATATTTTTCCAACATGCTTGATATCTTTTTCAATGTCATTAGGTGACATACGTTCAATTAAAGATTGAATAGATTTAAATCCAGCTGCCAGGACAATGTCCTCTTTTGCTACTAAATATAGATCGCCTACTGGAGTTTTAACTGTTGTTGTGTGAAGCACTCTCCGACCTTAACTAACAATTAGCCTGAAATAAACCTTTATTTCTTACGATCTCGAAGCATTTCAGCAACCAAGAAGGCTAATTCCAATGATTGCGTGTGGTTAAGCCTTGGATCGCAGGCAGTTTCATACCTTGAAGATAGATCTTCATGACTAATTGCCTCACCCCCGCCTATGCATTCAGTTACATCATCTCCAGTTAGTTCAATGTGAATTCCGCCTGGGTGAGTTCCCACTTTCTTATGCACCTCAAAAAATCCTTTAACCTCATCAATAACATCATCAAATTTTCTGGTTTTATAACCACTTGGAGATTCAAAGGTGTTTCCATGCATTGGATCGCACACCCACAAGACAACTGCGCCTGATTTACTAACTGCCTCAATCAAAGATGGCAATTTCTCCCTGATAACTCCAGCACCCATTCGTGTAATGAAAGTTAACCTACCTGGTTCATTACTTGGATTTAACTTCTTGATTATCGCCAGAAGTTCATCTGGTGTGCTCTTTGGTCCAAGCTTTACGCCGATCGGATTATGAATCTTTTCAGCAAAATCCATATGCGCACCATCTAATTGACGGGTTCGCTCGCCAATCCAAACAAAGTGGGCTGAAACATCATAAGGATTGTTAGTTCTTGAATCTATGCGCGTTAATGCCTTCTCATACTCCAAGATCAAGGCTTCATGACTTGAATAGAAATCAACAGACTTAAATGACTCTGGATCAACGCCAGCAGATTGCATAAATTGAATTGCTCGACCAATTTCATTTGCCATCTCTTCATAGCGAGCGCTAAACCTGGCATCACCAGCAAAACCTTTATTCCAACTATGCACCTGTCTGAGGTCGGCAAAGCCTCCCTGTGTGAATGCTCGAACTAAATTTAAGGTAGCAGCTGAGGTGTTATAAACCCGAACTAATCTCTTTGGATCTGGGGTTCTAGATTCCTTTGTGAACTCCAAATCATTTACCGCATCCCCTCGATAGGCGGGCAGTGTGAGGCCATCGCGGGTTTCGTTGTCATTACTTCTTGGCTTAGCAAACTGCCCAGCCATTCTGCCGACTTTAACTACCGGTAGAGATGAGAAGTACTGCAAAACAGCTGCCATTTGAAGAATGGTTTTAATTCGATTTCTAATTGAATCAGCGGTTGCAGCTGCAAAGGTTTCAGCGCAATCTCCACCTTGTAACCAAAAAGCATTGCCTAATGCGGCTTGGCCAATTCGCTTCTTTAGATTGTCACACTCACCGGCAAATACCAGTGGTGGAAAACTCTCAAGTTCGGTGACTGCAGCTGCTACCGCCTTGGCATCTGGCCAAGTAGGTTGTTGAGCTGCTACTAGCCCTGGGGTAAATATCGAGTTGGCATTCATTGGGTAATGGTAGGCAATCTTTAGTAGTTGATGTGGCCAATTAAGCCCTGATCAATTAACCGAAGAAAATCTCCGCCTCTTTGTATAAATCAAGATCAACGGTCTTTAACTTCTCAGTTGCCGAGGCCAATGGAACTCTTTCAATCTTGGTTCCATGCAGGGCAACCATCTTGCCCCAATCCCCCTCATGAACAGCGGTGATGGCATGAAGTCCAAATCTAGTTGCCAGCACCCGGTCAAATGCAGTTGGGCTACCGCCTCGTTGAATATGACCAAGAACAGAGGTGCGCGCCTCTTTGCCCGTCTTCTCCTCAATTTGATTAGCCAACCACTCACCTATTCCAGATAACTTCACATGACCAAATGAGTCCAAAGTTTTGTCCTTGGTAATTAAGTCGCCATCCTTTGGAATCGCACCCTCTGCAATAACAATAATTGGTGCATAGCTTTGTTCAAATCTAGATTCCACCCATTTACAAACTTGTTCAAGTGAGAATTTAACCTCTGGAATCAAAATACAAGAAGCACCGCCTGCAAGACCTGAGTGAAGTGCGATCCAACCTGCATGTCGACCCATAACTTCAACAATTAATGCTCGATGGTGAGACTCAGCTGTGGTGTGTAATCGATCAATCGCCTCTACTGCGATATTTACTGCTGTATCAAAACCAAATGTGTAATCAGTATTGTTCAAATCATTATCAATAGTCTTAGGTACACCAATTACTTTTACGCCAAGTGAATCTAGTTTTGTTGCAACACCTAAGGTGTCCTCCCCGCCAATAGCAATTAATGCATCAACTTCCATCTTGGCTAAATTCTCTTTAATCTTTTCAACACCATTTTCGATCTTAAATGGGTTAGTTCTTGATGATCCCAAGATAGTTCCGCCTCTAGGCAGTATTCCTCTAGTTGCTGGGATATCTAATTTCATTGTTAAGCCCTCAAGTGGACCACGCCAACCATCCTTGAAACCTATGAATTCATATCCATACTCTTTAACGCCTTTGCGAACTACTGCACGAATAACTGCATTAAGTCCAGGACAATCTCCACCACCAGTTAAAACACCAATACGCATATCTTGCAAAACTCCAGCCTTGAATTAGTTGTAATACTTGGTCAACGTTGACGGCTAAGTCTACTCTGCCGCAATGGGACTTAAACCCGAGATATCGGCCTATTTGAAGGACCGAGCCGCACTTGGATTACCACAGGTATGGCAAGCACCGTTGGCCGAGATAAGAGAAAACACTAAATTGCATGTGGCGCTACAACAACCATTAGATGAGATCTACTCTCACCAATCTAAAACAATTCAGGGGCCAACATCTGAATTACCGTTAAGAATTTATCGACCAAGTGATCGAAAAAATCTGCCAGTGCTGCTATTTTTTCATGGTGGTGGCTGTGTTCTGAATTTTCTAGATATATATGAGCCAGCACTTAGAAAAATATCTAACTATGGAGATTTT
>WLEM01000038.1 GCA_009704285.1 Actinomycetota bacterium | reverse complement strand
TTTATCTTTAGATACTGAGGGTTTAGTAAGAGATGGCTGGCAAAATGGCCGAAGAAACATTGATCGCTTCTTGGATGAAGCGGCAAGGTTTCAGAAAAACGGCGGCAGCTTATTTAACTTCTTGCAATGGCTAAAGATTGCCCAAGACGCTGAAGGCGGCCTTAAGCCAGCTGAGGTTGATGTTAGAAGTGATGCTGTTCAGATATTAACCATCCATGCGGCGAAGGGTGCTGAATGGGATTATGTTGCGATACCAGGATTGGCTGAGAGAAACTTTCCAAATATTGGTAAAAAATCAGATAACTGGATTACAAATGCCGGCAGTATTCCAGTGAGTATGCGTGGTGATTATCAGCAACTACCTTCAATTAACTTTGATAACTTTTCAACAAATAAAAATTTAAAGGATGGAATTGAAAGTTTTAGTGATCAATGGAAATCTCGCAAGGCGATGGAGGAGATGCGCCTGGCATATGTTGCTATTACCCGAGCAAAGCAGGGATTAATTTGCACTACCTCTCACTTTAGAACTGGTGAAAATGCAGTACCACCAAGTCGATTATTTCAATTATTTGCTAATGCGCTAGGAAGTATTCCAGGTGGCAAGGTAATTGCTGATGAAGTAATTCCAGATGGAATTAATCCAATGAAGGAAAATCCAATTACCGCTTTTTGGCCAAGCCAAAGTAAAGAGGTGACAAAACTACGCGAAGTAGCTTCAGTAGTTGAAGTCAGTGAGCCATTTACTAAAAATGAGGTTGAACAGATAATAAAAAGCTCAGCAGATGAGGAGAAGGTCAGTTTATTGACCGATTTAGGGATGATAATTAATGAGATTCAATCTAAAAGTAGTAAGCAAAATATTGTTTTACCAACTCGATTATCAGTATCAACGCTGCTCTATCTTGCAAATGATCCACAGGAATTAGCACTTAGATTAAGAAGACCAATGCCAAATCACATTGATAAATACGCAAGGCGTGGAACAGAGTTTCACCTATGGCTTGAAAATCACTTTAAGCACCCATCTTTGATCTCAATGGATGATTTATTTAATAATGATTTATCAAGTGATCTTATGCAGGATGCACCCCTAGATAAGTTACAAAATGCCTGGCTGGGTAGTGATTGGGCTAATCGAGAGCCCGTTGCTGTTGAGGTTGGATTTGAAACCATGATTGATACCACGCTAATTCGAGGAAGAATTGATGCGGTGTATCAAACAACTACTGATCATTATGAGGTTGTGGATTGGAAAACTGGAAAGGTTAAATCAGGGCAGGATCTACAAACTGCTGCAATTCAACTTGCGATGTATCGACTTGCCTATTCAAAACTTAAGAGTGTGCCGATCGAAAACATCTCAGCAGCTTTTCATTATGTAATCGATAATGAAACAGTAAGACCTGCCGATATTTTGAATGAATCAGAGTTAATTGGCTTGGTCAGTAAAATTCCAATTCAGATCTGAATCTCTACCCCGATTGGTGTGTGATCTGATATTCCGGTGGCAGTTGATTTAATCGGTTTAATACTTGAAACACTTTTAAGCTCGCTTTTACGAAGCATGATGTAATCAAATTGAATCTTTGGCTTCCAACTTGGATATGTAGCTTGAGAGATTAATGATTTAAAACCACTCAATTTACTTGGTAAATTTGCTGGAAGATTTAAATCACCAGTTAGCAAAGCCAATCCTGGTAGTTTTTTTAGATATGAAGAGAGCTTATTTAATTGATAAACATTTACGCCAGGCACAAAGGAGAGGTGAGTAGTTGCAATCGTGTATCCATTTTCAAGCTCAGCGATTAATGCAACTCTGGGCTCATCTTTAACGTAGATAAACCTAACTCCTTTGCCATCATCTTTCGGAATTAGTAGTGGCATTCCTACGATAGATCTTCCTAGCTTTTTAACATAAAGCTTTTTAATGGGCCAATTAGTAGCAAGAGCAATTCCATAACTTGCCTTAGGGTTTTTATCTATCGAACTCTCAGTAATAATTGAATTTTTCAAATCTTTAACGCTGCGCCATTTCTCACCAGGTGTTCCAATCAAAGTTGGTAGGTATGCCCAATATTTAAGATGCATACTTTCGGCAACCAACTTGGTCTGATTGGTTAAATTAGATCTTGATTGAAAGTAATCCACCTCTTGTAACGCTATAAAATTAGGTTGTAATTCATCTGCAACTTTTTTAGCTGCACCTACTATTTCTGTCTGCCAATCTTGTGAGTTAGTTGGCGGGATTTTCTGGCCATGTAAAAGATTCCATGAGATCACTCTCATCCTTTGAGCGGGGGCGACAACCATGACGACAGGCTAGTAGGGTCAGACGGTGATGGCCCCGCATAAACCACTAAATCTTCCATTGGCAGCAGCTGAGGTTGATCGTGCTGCCCATTTACGCAGTGATCTGACTTATTTGAATTCAGCATGGGCGCAGGCGTCAGTCCTTTTGTTTTCAGATGAAAAATTTGCCACTGAAAAGAATCAACTTCTTTTCAGTGCTGGAAAATCATTGGGTAATTATCAAGATCAAAGTGATTACTTCTTGGGGGTTAAGGATTCAAAACCATTTTTTGTTCGCCACTTAACAAGTGATCACGGCTTAAGTAATGAGTTCAAAACTTTGCGTGAGGTGGGTGCTTTTTTATCATCGCGAGATATTGGATTGGCAGTTCATGCCCAAGGGCTTGCGAATTGGCATAAAAAACATCCAAGGTGTGCCATATGTGGTGAAAAAACAATTGTGGTGTTAGCAGGAGCAGTAAGAAGATGTCCGGCAGATCAGAGTGAGCATTACCCAAGAACTGATAGCGCAATAATTGTTTTGGTAAAAGATGATCAAGATCGAGTCTTGTTGGGCAGACAAAAGGTTTGGCCAAAAAATAGATTTTCAACCTTTGCCGGCTTTGTTGAGCCGGGTGAATCATTTGAAAATTGTGTCACTCGAGAGGTAATGGAGGAGGCAGGGGTAAAACTAAAAGAGATTAATTATCTTGGCTCCCAACCTTGGCCATTTCCGGCATCATTAATGATTGCCTTTGAGGCAATTACTACTACACCTGAATTAGCTCGCCCTGATGGTGAGGAGATTGAGGAGATTCGCTGGTTTACTCGAGATGAGATGAAGAGTGCAATTGCAGAGAAAAGTTTGATTCTCCCTCTTGAAATTAGTGTGGCCAGGCAGATGATTAAAGCTTGGTATGGAAAAGGTGCTGACACTGAGTTAACTGGAAATGAATCATGGCGATAGATGATGCCGCAATATTGGCGCAGCTAGATCCAGATCAACTTGCTGTAGTAAAAGCTATTACTGGTCCTGTTTGTGTAATTGCAGGTGCTGGCACAGGAAAAACTCGAGTGATTACCAATCGAATTGCATATGCAATCAACTCTGGCGTTACAGATCCTACAAAGGTTTTAGCACTTACCTTTACTGCAAAAGCAGCTGGTGAGATGAGAGCAAGATTGCGCTCCCTTGGAGTGCCAAACGCCACGGCAAGAACCTTTCACTCAGCTGCACTTAAACAACTTTTGTATTTTTGGCCCTACGCATTTGGTGGCCAGTTTCCATCACTATTAACCACAAAATCTGGATTTATTAGTCAAGCAATTACAAGGGCAGAGGTAGCAATTCCTGCCCAGGTAAATGCACTTCGCGAAATAGCAAGTGAAATTGAGTGGGCAAAGGTTCTTGAGATCTCTCCAGATAATTACCAAGAAGAGGCGATTGCTAATAATCGATTAGTTAGGTTGCCTAATAGCAAAGGTGAATCTGAAAATCTCTCCATGATTGCTCAGGTTTATGAAGCTTATGAATCATTAAAAAAACAGGAGCGCACATTAGATTTTGAGGATGTCTTACTGCTAACGGTTGGAATGTTAGAGGAGGACCGTGGCGTTCGAGAGCGAATTCAGGATCAGTATCGCTACTTCACCGTGGATGAGTATCAAGATGTCTCACCTTTGCAACAGCGATTACTTAATCTTTGGCTGGGAAATCGTCAGGAGATATGTGTTGTGGGGGATGCGGCCCAAACTATTTACTCATTTGCCGGAGCTACCTCAAACTTCTTACTTAACTTCCAAAATAGATTTCCCAATGCTCAAGTTTTTCGACTATCTCGTGGGTATCGCTCCACCCCTGAGATCATCAATACCGCTAACGCGATTTTGCAGGCAGCAAATTTAGTTTCAGATCATGGCAGTCAGTTGCAATCTGCAAATGCCCATGGCGATAAACCAGTTGTAAATGGATTTAATACCTCCCAAGATGAGATCTCATATGTGGCATCAGAGGTGGCAAGGTGTATTTCACAAGGGGTGGATTCCTCTGACATCGCAGTTTTGGCTAGAACTAATGCTCAACTAGATCAGGTGAAGGCAGCATTAAATAATGCCAAGATCCCAAGTCAGATTAGATCCGGAGAGCGATTTTTTGATCGCACCGATGTTCGGGATGTTATGCGAATTATTAGAAGCGCCTCAGTTTTGCCCTCTGAAGGCGGGGATTGGTACTCCGATCTAGTAGCTGTTTTAAGACCCTTTGGTGAGGCAGATTATGTGATCGCATTTTTAAGGTTAGCAAAGAGCATTCAAGAAAATGGTGGAACAAATATGCGTGCATTTTTGCGTGAGATTGAGGATCGAGCTGAACAAAACAATCCACCAACCTTGCCCGGGGTTACTTTGGCAACGCTGCATGCAGCCAAAGGGTTGGAGTGGAGTCAACTATTTTTAATTGGGGTTTCAGATGGCGTGCTACCAATGGGTAATGATTTAAATGAGGAGCGCAGGTTGTTTTATGTGGGAGTTACGCGGGCAAAGGAGCGAATTCAAATTACCTATGCCGGCAAACCCAGCGTATTTTTAGCCCATTTTAATTAAGTTGCATCAAAGATAGTTGATGCCTTACTCTTGCCGAATGGCAAAAGTAGTTAAATCAAATACAGCAGTTGCACCTATTGCAGCTACTGCTAATTGGTATGCCATCACATCGATCACGGCGAAATCTTCATATCGCTCAGATTGGTCAAATAAGCGCTCTAATAAGGGTTTTTACACCTTTACATTAGATCGCACCCCTGGGAGCTATATCGACTAAGGTCGAGATAGAAGCCAAGGGGCCCGCGAATCTAATGATTCGGGGCCCTTTTTCTTTTATCCAATAACTTCTAACCACCGCCAAACAACTGGCAAAGAAAAACCGCACCAAACCAAATGAAAGATAACCGAAAGGAAAGGTGAGAACGATGACCGTTCTCTTCAGCGAACTACTTGTACCAGGTTGGGCACAAGGCCCAACTGCCAAAATTGGATTAGGCGATGTCACCTGGGCTTATGAGGATGCCCCAGTGATCTCCTATACCGATTACACCGCCAACTCAACAGCAAATATTGCTAACCAGAGTTATCAGGCAAAGGTGGCATACAAGCGCGCAGATAATCCTTTCGCACCTGATACAACTCAGGCTCCTAAGATTTCCAGCCTGCCCTGCCATTCTGCAGATCCTGAGCTCTTCTTCAGCGAGCAACCGGCAGTTATCGCCCAAGCAAAGGCCTTATGTGGCAGTTGCCCAATGAAGGCTAAGTGTTTACAAGGCGCCCTTTCTAGGGCAGAACCTGTTGGGGTATGGGGAGGAGAGTTATTTGATGAAGGTCAGGTAATTCAAAGCAAGCGAAGCCCAGGCCGTCCAGCAAAGGTGGCACAAGCTAGTTAAGTTTAAAAAGTTAATAACAACTGTTAACTAGAAAGGGTTAACAAAAAAGCGGTGAGGTTGGTTTTAAACCGACCTCACCGCTTTTACTTTTGGTTACTTGCTTATTTATTAAGCCTTACCAAGAATACGATTTACCTTTGTGCCACAAACTGGGCAGATTCCTTGTGCCATACGGCGACCAGAATCAGAGACCTTTACATGTCCTTCAAAGGAGCGCTTCTCTTTGCACTTAACGCAGTAAGCCTCAC
>WLEM01000037.1 GCA_009704285.1 Actinomycetota bacterium | reverse complement strand
TCAATGACTTTAATTATCTTCTCTAGCTCTGACATCAAATTATTCTTAGTATGTAATCTGCCCGCGGTATCAACGATGAGACAATCATACTTTTCACTTTTTGCTTTACTAATTGCTGAAAAAGCCACCGAAGCTGGATCGCCATTGGCAGCACCCGTTACCACCTCAATATCTATTCGATTAGCCCAAGTTTGTAATTGATCAACCGCAGCAGCCCGGAAGGTATCGGCTGCAGCGAGCAACACCTTGTTGCCTTCATCCTTGATTAAATTTGCAAGCTTTGCTGTAGTGGTTGTTTTACCTGTGCCGTTTACCCCAACAATCAAAATTGTGCTTACGGCATTAGGTGCAAGAGTTAACTTTCGATCCTTCTTGCTTAGCCATTGCGACAACTGCTCTTTAATGACCTGTTTAGCATCCTCTGGTTTAGTTGATTTAGCTTGTTCAATTACCTGGTCAGCTAACTTAACCCCAAGATCTGCTGTGATTAAGGCACTTCTAATCTCATCCCACTGATCCTGAGAAACTGATCCAGCTCTAACTGCATTAAGTAGTCGCTTAAATAAACTCATTTACTTTTTTTTAAGAGACTGCGTCAACTTCACGAATGCGCTGGGATATAACTTCACTTACGCCATCTCCGCGCATTGTTACGCCATATAGTGCGTCGGCAATCTCCATTGTGCGTTTTTGGTGGGTGATAATTATTAATTGAGATTTCTCTCGCAACTCCTCAAACACGCCAAGTAATCTTCCCAAGTTGGTGTCATCTAATGCTGCTTCAACCTCATCCATAACATAAAAAGGTGATGGTCTTGCTTTAAAGATTGCAATAAGAAGGGCAACTGCAACTAATGATCGCTCTCCACCTGATAGCAGTGATAACCGTTTAACTCTCTTGCCTGGTGGACGAGCCTCAACATCAACACCTGAAGTCAACATGTCAGATGGATTGGTAAGAATTAACTTTCCATCACCCCCAGGAAATAATCGGGCAAAGACAATTTCAAACTCTCTAGCGGTATCTTCATATGCTTGGGTAAATATCTCTTGAACTCGATCATCTACCTCTTTAATAATATCTAAAAGATCTTTCTTAGTTTTCTTTAGATCTTCAAGTTGTTCAGCTAGATATCGCAACCGCTCCTCTAGCGAGGAGTACTCTTCAAGAGCGAGTGGATTAATCTTGCCCAATAGAGTTAATGATCGCTCCGCTTGGGCCAAACGCTTCTCCTGTTGGTCTCTGCGATAAGGAATTAGATCTCCTGGGACAAACTCTCCCTGCTCATTCTCATAAAATGTTGGAACATCATTGTTTGGACCGTACTCACTTAATAATGTTGAGACATCAACACCTAACTCCTCAACCGCCTTGCTCTCTAATTGCTCAATTCTTAAGCGCTGTTCAGCACGAGCAATCTCATCTTTATGAACACTTGAGGTTAATCGCTCAAGTTCAATTGCAAGCTCTCTTCCAGTAGTTCTTAAACTTAATATCTCACCTTCGCGCTCAGATCTTGATATCTCTAATCTCTCTCGCTCAGCACCTGCTTTTGAAATCGATGATTCAATCTGAATTAGTGCCTCATAGGCAGTATCAGCAATCTCTTGTGCGGTAATCGCAGCTTGGGCTCTATTTTCTCTTCGTGAAATAGATTTTGAAGTAGCTTCTCGCTCTGCATTTGCTTGATTTTCTAAAGCAAGTGCTCGTTGAGACACCGCATCCTTACGCTCTTCAATAGTTCGCAAACTTAAGCGAGCCTCGACCTCTTTAGATCGCGCGCCAGATACCTGAGACCTTAAATCCTCTAAGTGAGTTAAATCTGGCTCTAATGGCGCTTGATGTGATTCAAATTGTGCAATTGCCGCTGCTAAATCTCGCTCATCAAAGGTGCGCTGTTCACTGGCAGCACTTAACGCCGAGTTTAGACGGTCCAACTCTTCACTAGTGTTTTTCACATTTTGGCCTGCTACCGCTAATTGCTCTGCCAAACCAGTCATTGCTGCATCAGAGTCATTTAACTTTGATAGAGCCACTTCATATTCACGATTTACACCATTAGCACGTTCTTGAATCGCAACTAGATCAAACTTAATTCGATCACAATCTGCCGAAACTTTGCTTACCTCTGCTTCACAATTTGAGGTAAGGATTGAGATTTTCTCAATCAAATCTGCGTTTTGGGGGGCAGCAACCAAATCAGTAATCTCTTTGAAAGCGGTCAATCTACCTAACGAGCCTGCTCTGAGTTTTTCAGTTGATTGTAATTTCTCAGTTAATGCCTGTAACTCACCTTCAGCTGCTTTTAAATCAATCTTTAATTTGTTAAATAAATTATCTAGTCCAGGCTCTGAAGCGGTCAGTGATGAGATCTGAGTTTCAATCAATGCAAAACCTTCGCGGTAGCTTTTTAATCTTGACTCTGCTGATTGCGTAGCAGTTGTTAATCTCGTTATCTCACCAGTTGTTGCATCTATTCTGGATCGAAGTCCATTGATATGGCCCTCCTGCCGGGCGGTGCCTTCACGTTGATCAGCAATTGCTCGCAAGGATGCTGAAACACGGTTTTCTTCTAACGCTAGTTGATCTTCAATTGCTTTTAGTGAATTTGAATCAACCTGTAACTGCTCTTGTGAAATCCTCACTTGCGCAGCAAGGGCTGATTCCTCTTCCCTTAGTACAAGAGCTTCATCCTCTAATGCTTGTGGATCCCGACCAATTGCTTTTGCTTCCTCTGCCTCCTCTGCTAAAAACCTGGCACGCTCAGATGCAGGATTTTGAACACCGCGGATTTGTTCGCGCTGAGCAGTAAGGCGATAAAAGTTTTCCTGAGCTGTGATTAATTGTGGGTTCTCACTTGCAGCTATTGCATCTAACTCAACTTCGCGTGATCTTGCAGTATTTAGTTCACGCTCTACCTGTTCCTTGCGCTCACGCAATACATTCTCATCAGCAACTTCTACCTCCATCTCACTTCGCATGCGAGTGAGATCATCAGCTAGCAATCTGAGTTTGGAGTCTCTGACATCAGATTGGATTACTGAAGCTTTTCTAGCGACCTCTGCCTGTTTACCCAATGGGCGTAATTGCCTTCGAAGTTCCACAGTTAAATCTTGAATTCGCGCAAGATTTGTTTGCATAGAATCTAATTTTCGAATCGCCTTCTCTTTACGCTTTCGGTGCTTAAGAACACCAGCTGCCTCTTCAATGAAGGCTCTTCGCTCCTCTGGATTGGCTAGCAAGATTGCATCTAATTGTCCTTGGCCAACAATCACATGCATCTCTCGACCAATACCGCTATCACTTAACAACTCTTGAATATCTAATAATCTTGTGGTCTCACCATTTAGTAAGTACTCAGATGACCCATTTCTAAACAAAACACGAGTGATTGTTACCTCAGAAAAATCAATTGGTAGTACACCATCGGCGTTATCAATGGTTACCGATACCTCTGCTCGACCAAGTGGGGCTCTACCGGAGGTGCCAGCGAAAATTACATCCTCCATTTTTCCACCACGCAAAGATTTAGCACCTTGCTCACCCATTACCCAGGAGAGTGCATCGACTACATTGGATTTACCGGAACCATTTGGCCCAACTACGCAGGTGATGCCCTGCTCGAAATTCAGAGTGGTTGAGGATGCAAAGGACTTGAACCCTTTTAGGTTCATACTCTTTAGATACACAGCTTCGCCCTCATAGGCGCAAACCTATCTAAAAAACCAGGAAAATCCCGCTCACCTACCGTTGGCAACGCGGGCAAAAATGAGATGAGCGATTAGCAAAGGCAATTCTGTGGATAGCGCTGCCACATCTTGAACATTTCTCCCCTTCTCGGCCATATACCTTCAGTGATCGGGAAAAATATCCACTTTCACCATTAACATTTTTATACTGCTCATCAAAGGATGTTCCACCAGATTTTATGGCAGATTTCATCACACTCATTGCCGAGGTAATTACTTTCTTAATTTCAACCTCAGATAAATCCTCACAAACCACCTCAGGGTGAATCTTTGCCCGCCATAAAGCTTCATCTGCATAGATATTGCCAATCCCACTTACTATCTCTTGGTTTAATATCGCAGGTTTAATTGCACACTTCTTTGACTTAATTCGAGTGATAACTTTATTTAAATCAAAGTTTTCTTCAAAAGGATCAATAGCAATATGAGCCACGCTTGCTGGTGCTTCTCCTACAAACTCTTCAACACAAAGCCAGCCAAAGGTTCGCTGGTCAATAAATCTAATCTGATCTGAACCGCTCTTAAACCTGCCTGCAAGTGTCAACTTTGCTCTTAAATGGCTTTGCAGCGGTGCTGATGCTGGTTGAACTAATAATTGACCACTCATTCCGAGGTGGGCAACCAAAGCAAAATCTCGATCTAGCTCTAACCATAGAAATTTTCCACGCCGTTTAACCGCCTTAATTTTTGATCCAATTACTGCAGCAAGTGGGGCAATTGAGCCTGGCTTTACCGCTCTGGGATGAAAACTTTCAGCATTAGTTATCTTCTTACCAAGAATGTATTTTTCAAGACCACTTCTTACCGTCTCAACCTCAGGTAACTCTGGCATGAAACTATTAAATAGTTACTTGTTTTTGCTTCGACTGCTCAGCACCTCATGGGCCAGTTTGGCTGCTGCTTGCTCTGCCTCGCGCTTACTTTTGCCTTCACCACTAGGAAACTTTTCGCCTCCAACAATTGCTACTGCCACAAAACTCTTATCGTGGTCTGGCCCTGATTCAACAATCTCATATTCAGGTGCAGCCAGATTTAAGGAAGCTGCAATCTCTTGCAAAGCAGTTTTTCCATCCAAGGCGGCGCCAAGTGTGGATACTGCTTCAAGTGCTGGCGTCATCCACTTAAGTACGATTTCAGCAGTTTTGTTGTAACTATGTTGTAAATAAATCGCTCCAACTAAGGCTTCAAGTGAATCTGCCAAAATAGAATTCTTATCGCGCCCATTTGTAGCCTCTTCGCCTTTACCAATTCTTAAATGCTCACCAAGTTTTAAATCTCGAGCAATCTGAGCTAGTGCACGCATGTTAACTACGCCAGATCTAAGCGGGCTTAATCTACTTTCATCTAAATCAGGAAATCTTTTATAGAGTTCATCTGTAACAACTAGTCCTAAAACTGAATCACCTAAAAACTCTAATCTTTCATTGGTCGGGATGCCACCTGCTTCATATGAAAATGAACGGTGAGTTAACGCAAGTTCAAGCAACTCTTCCTTAACCGATATCCCGAGTTGCTCGGTTAGGCCAGAGTACAGATCAGACCTCTAAAACCTGTCGACGGTTATATGTTCCGCAGGTTGGGCAAGCAGTGTGTTGCAACTTTGGTTGTTGGCATTGCTGACAAGTTGCAAGGTGTGCAGGAGTTGTCTTCCACATGCTACGACGAGAGCGAGTGCGTGCTCGCGACATTTTTCGCTTTGGTACTGGCATGATCACTACTCCTTATTTGCTGCGCTTTGCGCAAGGTGAGAATTATCTACGAAAAGCCAGATCTTGTAAAAACGATTAGTTTTTAAGCGGGAAATCCTTCAGGCCAGCCCATCTTTCATCGGTCGGGGTTTGATCTTGATCTGCTGGCAAGTAGGCCCAATTTTCTCCCTGCTTTTCGGCAAGACCTGGACAATCTTCTTGGCATAGTGGATTAACTGCTAAATTCAATATCACTGCATCTCTAATCGCAGGTTCTAAATCAATATCATCACCAACCATAAAACTTAAATCATCTTCATCTAGATCTAATTCGGCATCCTTCTCGGACTTTGATTTTGAGCCACGCTTACCATTTGATTTACCACCGACAATTTCATAGTAATAAAGCTCAGTGAAGTTTTCATCAATGGGCCAGCTAATAGGGGTTAAACATCTAGTGCACTCACCAGTTGCGGTGGCCATTACTCGCCCAGTTGCTAGTCCTCCCTCATCAACTGATTGCACCCGCAGATCAACCTCAAT
>WLEM01000036.1 GCA_009704285.1 Actinomycetota bacterium | reverse complement strand
CAAGGTATGTCAGGTTCAAACTTGTATATGGTCAATCATGGATTCTCAACCGCAGCTTTATTTTTAATTGCTGGTTGGATGATGGCTCGAAGAAACTCTTCAATAATTTCAGATTTTGGTGGGCTTCAAAGAGTAACCCCAGTTATGGCATGGAGCTTTTTCATCGCTGGACTGTCAGGGCTTGCACTACCAGGCTTAGCTAGCTTTGTTAGCGAGTTCTTAGTCTTAGTTGGCACATATACAAGGTATCCAGTGGCAGCAATCATTGGCACACTTGGAATAATTCTGGCCGCACTTTATATCTTAATTCCAATTCAAAAAACTTTACACGGTCCAGTCACGCCAGGCAATGAAAAAATGACAGATCTTAACTTGCGCGAGAAAATTGCTATTGCTCCAGTGATAGCGATAATTGTTGTAATGGGTTTTTATCCGAAACCAGTACTTGATTTGATTAATCCAACTGCAGAAAAAGTTGTAACAAATGCTGGCTTTACCGACCCAGTAGCGGAGGTGAATAAATAATGTTAACCGCCCCCTCCCTTGGCTATCTTGTTTTATCACCAATGATTATCGTCTTTGCCGCTGCAGTAATCGGCGTTTTAGTTGAGGCTTTCATGGGTAAAACTCACCGTGCAGCCGCACAATTAACTATAAGTATTGGCGCACTCTCACTTGCTTTAGTTCAACTATGGAGAATCAGAGATCTTTCATCAACAACTGCAGCAGTTAATTCAGTTACTATTGATAAAGCTGGAATATTTCTACAAGCAACAGTTGTGATTTTAGCTCTGATAGCTGTCTTGCTAATTGCCGACCAAGAAAATTTCACAGCTCAAGCCTCGGCCGTACCAGGTTCTAACGAAGAAGCAGTTGCACTTTTGCAGAAGAATCAGCAAACAGAAATTTTCCCACTCTTCTTATTTGCAGTAGGCGGAATGATGCTATTTCCAGTCGCTACAGATTTGATTACTTTATTTGTTGCCTTAGAAGTTTTTTCACTACCTCTTTATTTGCTAGCAGGTTTAAGTAGACGCCGGCGTTTGCTCTCTCAAGAGGCAGCTCTTAAGTACTTCTTACTAGGCGCTTACGCTTCGGCATTTTTCTTGTTTGGCGCAGCTTTTCTATATGGCTATGCCGGCACCATTTCCATAGTCGGCATAAGTGCGGCAGCGGGCAGTGCGAATGAAGTATTTCTACTAATTGGAATAATCTTCGTCTCAATTGGATTGCTATTTAAAATCAGCGCTGTTCCATTTCACTCCTGGACTCCAGATGTATATCAAGGAGCACCTACTCCAATAACTGCATTCATGGCAGCCTGTACAAAAGTTGCTGCATTTGGTGCACTCTTAAGAATTTTCTACATTGGCTTTGCTGAAGCACAAACAATGTGGCAGCCAATTATTACGGTAATTGCGATACTAACTATGATGTTTGGCTCTGTAGTTGCAATTGCTCAACGAGATGTGAAGCGAATGTTGGCATACTCTTCAATTGCTCACGCAGGCTTCTTACTTTCAGGTGTTGTAGCCTTAAATAAAGATGGTCTAGCCGCCTCACTATTTTACTTACTGGCATATGGATTAACCACCTTGGCTGCATTTGGAATTATTGGATTAGTTAGAGATTCAACCGGTGAAGTGACTGACTTAAATCGTTGGGTAGGATTAGGAAAGAAGTCACCACTTGTTGGTTCAATATTTGCTTTCTTGCTTCTGAGTTTTGCTGGTATTCCATTGACATCTGGTTTTATTGGAAAGTTCGCGATTTTCTCAGCGGCCTATCAATCTGGGAATATAGCAATAGTTGTATCAGGAGTCCTTGCAAGTGCGATTGCTGCATTCTTCTACATCAGAGTCATAATCATGATCTTTTTTACCGATCCAGTAAATGATTCAGTCTCTGTCATCATTCCATCAGTTAAAAGCAAGATTTCTATTTCAGTCGCCACAGTCGCTTCTATGGTCTTTGGTCTTGCTCCTTCTTTGTTGTTAACAACAGCTACTAACTTTGCAACCTTCATCAAATAAATGACTAAAATTGGAATACCTAATTTAGATAACCAACTCGAACAATCTTTAATCTCCGATCTAAAAAAAGTCGAAGAACTAATGCGTTCCCACATCCAGGGCGATTACCCATTAGTTGTTGAAACTTCAAGGCATCTAGTTGAAGCTGGTGGCAAGCGCCTTAGGCCACTTCTAACACTTCTATCTGCTCAATTTGGTGACCCAACAAATTACGACATTATTAAGGCAGCGGTATGTTGCGAATTAACTCACCTAGCAACTTTGTATCACGATGATGTAATGGATGATGCCGCCCTTAGACGAGGAGTTGTAAGTGCTAATAAGAAATGGGATAACGCTGTAGCAATCTTGACTGGTGACTATCTCTTTTCCAAAGTATCTGACATGTTGGCTGACATTGGTCCAGAGGCGGTTAAGTTGCAGGCTAAAACTTTTGAAAGATTAGTGATTGGACAGATTAAAGAAACACAAGGAAAGAGCGAGGGTCTATCACAGATAGATCACTACATGAAGGTAGTTGCTGATAAAACTGGATCACTTATTGCTACCAGTGCAAGATTTGGAGCTCTACTCTCTGGTGCATCTATGGAGGTAGTTGAGACTCTTACAAAATTTGGCGAAAAAATTGGTGTTGCTTTTCAGGTTGCCGATGACTTACTAGATATTGCAAGCACTGAGACTGCCTCCGGAAAAACTCCTGGCACAGATCTAAAAGAAGGCGTTCCAACACTAGTGACCTTGTTTGTAATGGCAGACAATGATCCTGCCGACAAAGTTTTAATAGAGAAATTAAGTAAGCCAATCAGTGACCAAGACTTAGCTGGCGTAATTAAAGAGCTACGAAACCATAAGGCATTAAAGAAGGTACAAGATTATTTAAGCAATGTGGCTAAGGAAGCAAATCAACTGCTTGTTGATTTACCAAATGGACCTGCAAAAAGTGCACTAGAAAACTTAACCTTTGCTTTGGTCAATCGATCTACCTGATCTATACATATCAATCCCTAGCAGAATTAAAGCACCCCAGATAAAAACAAAGCCAAAGATCTTAGAAAAAGTCAGTGGTTCGTGAAAGACAATAAATCCAACTAAAAACATAATTGTGGGGTTTATGTAACCTAATAAACCAAGAAGTGTTAATGGCAATGTGGTGGCAGCAGAATTAAACATAAGTAGTGGAACTATGGTGACTAAGCCAGTTGTCATGATTATCAGGGAAAACCAAAGTTCTGAACCAAATTCTGCTTGATTATTACTCATCAGATAAAACATATAAATACCGCTTGGGATCAAAGCAAAAAGCATTTCAATCGATAGTGTTTCAAGTGAACCGGCATCAAGCCGCTTTTTAATCAACGAGTAGGTTCCCCAACTAAGTGCCAATCCACATGCAACTAATGGCAGTTGACCAAATGCAAAGGTCAGAATTGCAACTCCAATTGCGGCCAAGCCCAGTGATAATTTCTGGGTAATTCTCAATTTCTCTTTTAAAACAAATACGCCAAAGAAAACAACCACTAGCGGCGTCATGTAGTAACCAAGAGATGCTTCAACAACTCGGTCGACAGAGACAGCCCAAATGTAAATTCCCCAGTTCAAAGTGAGTAAAAATGAGGATAAGGCAAGGGTAAAGAATGTTTTGGAATTTCTCATCAATGTAAAAGTTGATCTCAATTGCCTTTGAAATGCCAGAAATATCACGCAAACCACCAAAGACCATATTCCTCGGTTGGCTAAGATTTCAAATGCCGTGGCTTGCTCTAGCCACCGCCAGTAAATAGGAAGTGATCCCCAAATTACATAAGCGCCAACCCCGTAGGCAACACCTAACCGATTAGATTTCAAGTTTCCCTTTTGTATTGATTAGCGGTAGTTGGTGAACTGAACTGCAAAATCCCATGTTTCTTTTTTAACCTGGGCTATAGCAGTTTGTAAGTCATCACGACTTTTACTCGAAACACGTAGCTCGTCGCCTTGAATTTGTGTTTTCAAAGACTTAGGGCCATTCTCTTTAAGAAATTTTGCAATCTTCTTTGCATTCTCAGTTGAAATACCTTCTTTGAAGTCACAGTTGATTCGATAAGTCTTGCCACTCAAAGCCGGTTCAGAGGCATCTAAGTGCTTAAGTGAAATATTTCGTTTTATTAGTTTGTCCTTAAACACATCAAGGGCGGCCTTAGCTCTCTCCTCGGTACTGGACTCCAGAACAACCTTTAAAGCAGTTTTTTCAATTTTAGTTTCGGTATTCTTGAAATCAAATCTAGTCGCTATCTCCCTATCGCATTGATTAAAGGCGTTATCCAACTCCATTTGATCAATTTTTGAGACGATATCGAAACTACTGTCAGCCATGTCTATACTTTACTAGTTAAATAGAATGATTTCGCATCATTTAAATTTCTTGATCGGAGAAGTGGTGAGCCAAGTAAAGGTCAAGCGGCGTATACCCAGCCCTAAAGACCTTGCACAACTACTGCGCTTTAGAAAAGTAATTCTAAGTCCAAGAAAACGTAGATTAACTAGAGCGTTAACTATTTATGATTTACGAGAAATTGCTAAACGCCGAACACCTCAAGCACCTTTTGATTACACAGATGGTGGAGCTGATACTGAATCCAGTTTGACCAGAGCAAGAGCGGCATATGAAAAACTGGAGTTTCAGCCAAGAATTTTGCGTGATGTTAAAGATGTCGACCTTTCAGTTCAAATGCTGGGTAAAAAAATGAGTATGCCGGTTGGAATCGCACCGACTGGTTTCACCAGAATGATGCAAACTGAAGGCGAGTATGCCGGTGCATGTGCTGCATCTGATGCAGGTATTCCGTACACCCTTTCAACAATGGGAACACGATCAATAGAAGATGTTGCCAAAGCTGCACCAACTGGACGAAATTGGTTTCAACTTTATATGTGGAAAGATCGCGATCGCAGCATGGCACTAGTTGATCGAGCAAAGACCGCCGGTTTTGATACTTTAGTTCTGACAGTTGACGTTCCGGTCGCAGGTGCCAGATTAAGAGATGTTCGAAATGGAATGACAATTCCACCATCTCTAACTTCAAAAACAATTTTAAACGCGATTCCACGTCCTGCTTGGTGGATTAATTTTCTAACAACAGACCCTCTTAAATTTGCATCATTAGATTCCTGGAATGGAACAGTTGCAGAATTACTTGACTCCATGTTTGATCCAACAGTTACTTATGAAGATTTGAAGTGGATTAGAGAGCAATGGCATGGAAATCTTGTGGTTAAAGGAATTCAAAATATTGATGATGCAATGATGTCAGTAGCTGCAGGTGCTGATGCAATTATTCTTTCTAATCATGGTGGTCGTCAGTTAGATCGTGCACCAGTTCCACTTCATTTGTTGCCAGAGGTTGTAAAAGCAATTGGTGACAAAGCTGAGGTTCATGTTGATACCGGAATTATGCATGGTGCTGATGTAGTTGCAGCTATCGCAAGTGGCGCTAAATTCACTTGGATTGGTAGGGCGTATCTGTATGGCCTTATGGCAGGTGGAAAACCTGGTGTTGATCGCACTTTAGAGATCCTTCGCACACAAATAAGTAGAACAATGAAATTACTTGGAGCAAGAACAGTTGCGGAGTTAAACCCAGATCATGTTCGATTTATTGCAAGGTATAGCGATAAATAATTGAACTTTTGGCATAACAAGTAGTCAGGCTTTAGACTTCACGTCGCTTAACAATCCTGGCGGGTTGCCCGAGCGGCCAATGGGAGGGGACTGTAAATCCCCCGGCTCTGCCTTCGAAGGTTCAAATCCTTCACCCGCCACCAAGAAATTAAAGAGAGTACTTATTTAGCAAAGATTTTAAGTTTGGATCATTTCTATTTTGATTACCGGTATTCCATAAACCATCTTCTTGCGTGCCAGTAATAAACTCTAATTTGCTATAGCCGGGCATTCGCTTAGTTGTTACGCCAGCTCGTTTGCTTTGTACGTACCACCATAGATCATCAGTGTGCAGTGAT
>WLEM01000035.1 GCA_009704285.1 Actinomycetota bacterium | reverse complement strand
TCGCATTGGGCGGTAAATATCAGAAAACATATAAATCGAGGAAATACCTTAGAAGATCTTGTAAAAATAGATTCGATTAGTAATGAGATCTTAGAGTTATTAGATCAAGCAGTCATTGCTGGTTTAAACCTATTAGTTAGTGGCGGTACCCAAGCTGGCAAAACAACATTCCTAAGTGCACTGATTAGTCGCATTCCAGTAAATCAGAGAGTCATAACAATTGAGGAGGTATTTGAGTTAAAACCAAAATTGCCCGATTGGATTGCGCTTCAAACTAGAAACGCTAATTTAGAAGGTGATGGGGAGATATCGCTGCGAAGATTGATTAAAGAATCTCTGCGGATGCGACCTAGCAGAATTATTGTTGGTGAGGTTAGAGAGGCTGAAGCTTTAGATCTATTAATTGCACTTAACTCAGGGCTACCTGGAATGGCCACCTTACATGCGAACTCCGCGCGAGGTGCTATCAATAAGCTGCAATTACTTCCGTTATTAGCTGGTGAAAATATCTCACAAAGTTTTATAACCCCTACCATCGCCAGCAGTATTGACTTAGTTATTCAATGCTCTATCGATACATCTGGGCAGCGACGAGTGAGCGAAATTGCTTGCATTACTGGCAGATCTGAAGGAGGAAATATTGAGATTGAAAGTTTATTTACATGGAATGGCAAAAAGTATCTTTCAGGCTTAGGTAATTTTACTAATCTACTGAATAAGCGAAGCAGGATAAATTAAGTAATGCAGAGCTTTACTCTCTGGCTGTTGCTTACCTTTTTAATGGGAGCAACCTTGTATGTCTTCAAGGTTACTAAGCAAAAGCGTCTTGCGTTAAGTAGAGCCAATGCCTGGCCAGAGGTATTGGATTTGATCATCTCCGCACTTCAATCGGGTGCATCAATTACGGAGAGCTTGGCGAACTTAGGCAAAGTAGGCCCACTTTCAATTCGTCCAGATTTTGCTCAGTTTGCTGAACATGTATCAAGTGGCATGAGATTTGAGGTAGCACTTAGCAAACTTAAGGAGAAGTTCTCTGATCCGATATCAGATCAACTTTGTGAGGCGCTATTTTTTGCAGCTAAATTTGGAAGCAGAAATACTGTAAGGGTTCTGCGGGAGTTGTCTGAGTATGTCTCAAGTGATCTAGCAGTACGGGCTGAGATAAATACTAGA
Source organism: Actinomycetota bacterium (assembly GCA_009704285.1). The sequence continues at coordinate 4,886 of WLEM01000035.1, read as the reverse complement.
TTTGGTTGGATTAGGAACTCAGCCAACTTAGCTGCCATAGCACCTTGGCTACTCCTACTAATTCTAAGAACTCAAGAAAATGCCAGAGTTGCCTATCAACAAAATATTGGACAATTCTTAATGGTGGTTGGTGTACTGGCAACCGCCCTTGCCTATCTATGGATGAATAAAATTGCACAGCTACCCAAGAGCAAGCGCTTATTCACATTAGCGTTAGATGAAAAATGACAAACCTTAATCTTTATATATTTCTACTGATCGCACCTGCCTTACTGTATTCATTGCGAATCATCCTGATTGAGGTGGCTGCATTGATTTCAGTATCAAACTATGCAGATCAGATGTTTTGGTTAAAAAAACTAATTAGTAAGGTAACCGGGAGTGAAGTCAAGCAAAGTGAGATCAATGAAGAGCTGGTAATTATTTTACAGATGATCTCAATTATGATCTCAGCAGGTGAGAGTCCTATGACCGCATTGAAGTATGTTTCTAGGCGGTCTGATGGTTATCTACCAAAGCTTTTCAATAAGAGTTTTGAGAAGTACTCCACCGGAGTAAATTTGACGCAAACTTTAGAGTTTATTGCTACTGCAACACATTCAGCACAGGTAAGGCGATTGACTAATTCAATTCAAATTGCAGTTGAGCGAGGCACACCAATTTTGGATGTCTTAAACAATCAAATTCTGGCATTAAACAAGCAGATAAATCTTGAGTTATTAAAGAAGTCAGGTAAGAGTGAGATCGCCCTGTTAATTCCGGTGGTCTTTTTGATCCTGCCAGTATCAATTAGTTTTGCGATTTGGCCCTCCCTCTATGGCTTAAACCAAGCGGGGTTTTAGTTGTAAAGGTTAGACTGATGCCATGTCTAAGGTGCTATCTGCGTTACCAGTAGGGCAGAAGGTTGGTATTGCCTTCAGCGGTGGGTTAGATACATCAGTTGCAGTTGCTTGGATGAAGGACAAAGGTGCAAAGCCTTGTACTTACACAGCTGACCTAGGTCAATATGATGAAAAGAATATTCAAGGCGTACCAGATCGAGCAAAAGAGTATGGCGCAGAGATTGCCAGATTAGTAGATTGCAAAACTGCATTAGTTGAAGAGGGATTAGCAGCCCTTGCTTGCGGAGCATTTCATATTACAACTGCTGGTAGGGCGTATTTTAATACCACCCCACTGGGTCGAGCAGTTACAGGAACTTTATTGGTAAGAGCGATGCTTGCCGATGATGTTTTAATTTGGGGAGATGGTTCAACCTATAAAGGCAATGATATTGAGCGTTTCTATCGCTATGGATTGTTAATAAATCCAAAATTAAAGATTTATAAACCATGGCTGGATAAAGACTTTGTGGCAGAGCTTGGCGGCAGGAAAGAGATGTCTAAATGGTTAGCCGACCATAAATTGCCTTACCGCGACTCCACTGAGAAGGCATATAGCACCGATGCAAATATTTTAGGTGCAACACATGAGGCAAAATCTTTAGAGCAATTAGATTCTAATATTGAAATTGTCGAGCCAATAATGGGTGTTAAATTCTGGGACCCAACGGTAAAAATTGATACTGAGGATGTGAGTATTGAATTTACCCAGGGCAGACCAACTGCAATTAATGGCAAAAGTTTTAAAGATGTAGTTGCGTTGATCCAAGAGGCTAATGCAATTGGTGGCCGTCATGGACTTGGCATGAGTGATCAAATTGAGAATCGAATCATTGAGGCAAAAAGCCGAGGAATCTATGAGGCGCCAGGACTAGCTTTGTTATTTATTGCTTATGAGCGATTGGTAAGTGGCATTCATAATGAGGACACAATCACTACTTATCATGAGCAAGGTCGCAAGCTTGGACGTTTACTTTATGAGGGTCGCTGGTTTGATCCACAATCATTAATGCTGCGCCAGTCATTAACCTCATGGGTAGCATCGGCTGTTACTGGTTCGGTCACAATTAGATTACGTCGTGGTGATGATTACTCAATTATGAAAACGCAAGGAAAAAATCTCACCTACTCACCAGAGAAGTTATCTATGGAGCGAACTGAGTCAGCTGCATTTGGTCCAGCTGATCGAATTGGGCAACTAACAATGCGAAATCTAGATATTGCCGACACTAGAGCAAAGCTTGAATTGTATGCCACCCAAGGGCAATTGGGTGGAGCTGATTTTGAATTACTAAAGGAAATCGGTAACGAAGAGAAGTAATTGGCTTTCTTTTAACTCTCCTGCAAAGTTGTTGGTGTTCCATGAACACCCTTAAGGTCTCCACCTAATTTATAACCAATTCCATCTCTACTAACTGGTCTCTTAGCTTTGCTCCAGTCAGGTGGAACAACTCCTAGGACGCCTTTTTGGAAATCATCAAATGCTTTCAAAACTTCAGTTTTTGTATTCATGACAAATGGGCCCATCCATGCAACCGGTTCCTTGATTGGCAGCCCACCCAGAATCAATACATCTAAAGTTGGCGCACGAGACTCTTGAGTTAAATCTGCTGCAATCACTATCTCATCACCATCACGATAGGTAACAAGTTGTCCAGTTTTAATTGCATGTTTCTCATCTCCTACAGTGCCAAAACCATTTAGAACATAAGCCAGTGCGTTGTATGCAGGATTCCAAGGCAATCTCAACTCTGAGCCAGGTTGCAATGTTGCATGCACCAAAGTAATTGGTGTTTGGGTTGCACCCGGTCCGTTATGACCTGCAACCTCTCCGGCAATAACTCTAAGGAGCGCACCGCCATCTGCTGAGGAAAGTAGGGCTACATCTGAAGCTCTTAAATCTTGATAGGCAGGTGGTGACCACTTTTTTGCAGCTGGCAGATTTACCCAAAGCTGAAAGCCATGAAATAAACCACCACTAACAACTAAATGTTCTGGTGGAGTTTCAATATGCAAAATTCCCGCACCGGCTGTCATCCACTGAGTATCACCGTCAGAGATTGTTCCGCCGCCACCATGATTGTCGTAATGATCAAAGATGCCATCAATTATGTAGGTAACTGTTTCAAACCCACGATGTGGGTGCCAAGGAGTTCCCTTTGGTTCACCAGGTGCGTACTCAACCTCACCCATTTGATCTAAGTGAATAAATGGATCTAAATCTGCTAAGTCAACTCCAGCAAATGCTCGTCTTACCGGAAAACCTTCACCTTCATGGCCTTGTGGTGCGGTCGTAATGCTTTTTACTCGACGCGCACGAGCAGCTGGCTTAGCTACAACTCTTGGTAGGACGGTTATATCTTTAACGGTAACAGCTGGCAATTTTTCTCCTAAATTTTTTAAAGCACTTTCATACTATAACTAAACAATAACGGGAATTATTCCTTATAAACCTTTCAATGCGCTAACGACTTTTGTTAGCGAATCCTTGGCATCACCAAAGAGTAATGTCGTCTTAGGCTCGTATAAGAGTTCATTTTCAATTCCAGCAAATCCAGGACGCATAGATCGTTTGAGGAAGATCACATTTGCTGCAAGTGCTACATCTAAAATTGGCATGCCATATATTGGACAACCAGGTGTGGTTTTGGCTGCTGGGTTAACAACATCATTTGCACCAACAACTAGCACCACATCAGTTTGAGGAAAAGTTGGATTTATCTCTTCCATTTCTACCAATTGTTCATAAGGAACATTTGCCTCTGCTAGCAGTACATTCATATGTCCTGGCATGCGACCTGCAACTGGGTGAATACCGTAGGCAACCTCAACTCCCTTGGAAGCAAGTAAATCTGCTAACTCTCTAACTGTGTGCTGAGCTTGGGCAACTGCTAATCCAAAGCCAGGAACTATTACAACTCGTTGCGCATAATTAAGAAGTATTGCTACATCTTCGGCTGATCCAGATTTAACTGGGCGGGCATCGACTTGGCCAGTTTGTGCAGTTGCTTTGGCGGTAAATGCACCAAACAAAGTTCCAAATAGGGATCTTCCCATTGCCTCTGCCATTAATCTGGTCAAAATAGTTCCAGATGCACCAACTAAGGTTCCAGCAACAATTAACAAAGTAGTTTCTAATACATATCCTGATGCGGCAACTGTTAAGCCGGTAAATGCGTTAAGTAATGAAATAACTATTGGTACATCTGCACCGCCAACTGGTAGCACAAAGAGGACGCCAAAGAATAATGAGAGCACACCATTTACTAACAGTGGGGTAGTTCCACCACTAGTGATTACCCAACCACCACTTGCTAGAACACCAATTAGTGTTAACGCAATTATCTGTCGTCCAAATGGGAAAATCACCGGTCTTGTTGTCATTAGCTCCTGCAACTTAAGGAAAGTAATTATTGATCCCGAGAAAGAGACACAACCAACAATTACGGTAAATACTGTTGCCACTACAACTGCTGTGGTTGCATCTTCACCAAGTTTTAAGTACTCAACAATTGCCACTAAGGCTGCTGCTCCACCACCCACACCATTAAACAACGCAACTAGCTGTGGCATCTGTGTCATCTGCACCTTACGGGCTGCTGGTACACCAACAATCACACCAAAAGCGATAGCCAACAAAATCAAGGTTTGATTATTAAGCGCTTGGCCCTCATTGGCATAAAAGAAAACGATTACGGTTGCAATAGTTGCACCAAGTGCACCAATTAAATTACCGCGTCTGGCAGATTTTGGCGATGAAAGTCCTTTCAGCGCTAAGATAAAGCAAACTGCTGCGACTAAACCGATTAGGTCATAAAGGTTACGACTCATTTGTCACTACCTTTGTCTTTTTTTGACTTAGGCTTACCTTTAAACATCTGCAGCATTCGATCGGTCACCACAAAACCACCAACCATATTTATAGTTGCAAGCACCACCGCTGTTATAGCAAGTGAAATCTCAAGTGTGGTTTTCGCATGATCTGCCACCACAATTGCGCCAACC
>WLEM01000034.1 GCA_009704285.1 Actinomycetota bacterium | reverse complement strand
AACAGCAAACCGAGATGAGATTGATGTTAACAACATCAGTGCTAATCCAAAACAACCAAGAACTGTATTTGATGAAGATCAATTAACTGAGTTAGCACTTTCAATCAAAGAGGTTGGCTTACTACAACCACCAGTTGTCAGATCAATTGGAAATGGTAAGTATCAATTAATTATGGGTGAGCGCAGATTTCGCGCCGCCAAACTTGCTGGCTTAAAAAGTATTCCAGTAATTATTAGACAAACTACCGATGATCAATTACTTCGGGAGGCGTTGATTGAAAACATTCACCGCAGTCAATTAAATCCACTTGAGGAGGGTGCTGCCTATCAACAGTTACTAAATGATTTCTCCTATACCCATGATGAATTAGCAGCTAAATTAAGTAAATCTAGGCCTGCAATAACCAACACGATGCGGTTATTAAATCTGCCACCTTCCGTGCAACGAAAAGTGGCAGCAGGTGTTATTTCAGCAGGACATGCCAGAGCGCTTTTATCTTTAACGGATGAAAAAGAGATTGAAAATTTAGCCAATCGAATAGTTGCTGAAGGATTAACTGTTAGAGCAGTTGAGGAAATTGTTTCCACCGGTGGCGCTAAGGTAAAAGCGGGCTCAATAAGAAGTGGCAAAATTATTGCACCAAAGTTAAAGGAGATTTCAGATCAATTATCAGATCACCTGGACACTAGGGTTAGTGTGGAGTTGGGCAAACAAAAAGGCAAGATCGTAATTGAGTTTGCCACCGTTGAGGATTTAGAGAGAATAAATACCAAGATTTTAAAAAAATCCTAAGATCAAATCCAGGTAGCTAATTTCAATAAGATGATAAATCAAGGATAAAACTATGACAAAAATTTTAGAGATCCAGGGGCTGCGAGCTCTGGCTGTCATTTTAGTAATCATCTATCACGCAAATTTCATACCAGGTGGCTTTATTGGTGTAGATATCTTTTATGTCATTTCAGGATTTTTGATTACAAATCTGATTATCAAAGAGATATCAACCAAGGGGAATCTAAACTTAAGAAACTTCTACCACCGCCGGATCAAAAGGTTGCTACCGGCCTCAGCCTTAGTTCTACTTGTTACCGCATTAACCTGTTACATCCTGCTGCCACCAATGGACCGCCATCAATTAGGAAAAGATGTAATTGCAGTATCACTACTACTTTCTAATTACGCCTTTGCAATATGGGAAAATGATTACCAAAACTTAGGAGAAGCTGCCTCACCTTTTATTCATTACTGGTCACTTGCAGTTGAGGAGCAGTTTTACTTAATCTGGCCACTTTTTATCTTGGCATTTGCAAAATTTGGCATGAGGGTAGTCAAGAGTGCAATCCTTGCCGTTTTTGTAATCTCCTTAACCTTTTCAATAATCCAAACACCAAATTCACCAATTTTTACTTTCTACTCACTTCACACCAGAGCCTGGGAGTTGGCAGCTGGTGCGATGATTGTTTTTATTCCAAAAAATCATCTAATGGCAAGTAAAGCTTTTTATAAGATCTGCGCAATTATTGGCGCACTTCTTATTACTTGGGCCGCCTACTCATTTACCTCAGAAAGCGCCTTCCCTGGCTACTTGGCATTAATTCCTGTTTTAGGAAGCTTTTTGCTTATTACTTCAATCGGAGATTGGCCAGCTTTGTTTAAGAGGTTGTTCAATAACAAAGTAATGCACCATCTGGGTGCTATCTCCTACCCCTTATATCTATGGCATTGGCCATGCTTTGCCATACCAGCCTTAGTTTTAGAGCGACCAATCCAGTTAAATGAAAAACTCATAGCAATCGCTGCCACCATACTTTTATCTGAATTAACACATCGGTTTGTCGAACAACCTTTTAGATACTCAAAGATTGATTTATCAAAAACCTTTTCAACCCTTGTGGCTGCAACCACCTGCTTAATTTTAGTTGGCACTCTAATCCTAAATACCCACACAACAAATATCTTTGTTAAGGAAATGAACCTAAACCTTGAGTTATCTCAAGTTACATCTCTTCCAGTAATTCATAGCGATGGCTGCCATGTCAATTGGAATAGAGAAATATCTGGTGAGTGCCTATATGGAGATTTAACTTCGAAGAAAACAATTGTTTTATTTGGAGATTCACATGCGGCGCAATGGTTTGATGCTGTTGAAGGTATTGCTAAAAATCAAGGATATAAATTGATATCTTTAACAAAATCAGCTTGTTCTGCTTTAAAACTTCCAATTTCTAATCGAGGGTCCTACAACGAGGATGAATGCCGGGAGTGGCAAAATAACTCAATTGAGAGAATTAAAGAGTTAAAGCCGGAAGTTTTAATCGCTAGCGCTTTTTCCCACTATAACCTTGAGTTAAAGGCTAATTCAAAAGACTTTTACTACCTAAAAACTCAGCAAGAGTTGCACCAACAATTACTAGGTTATGTTAACAAGATGGTTTATCTAACCGATACCCCAAAGCCAGTAAAAAACATACCAAGGTGTTTATCTCACAATTCACTTGAATCCTGTAATCAAATTAATAGATCATCAAACGTGGTTTATAAAGAGCTAATAAAGATTGATCCCTATCAATGGTTTTGTGATAAATCTTGTTCTGCAGTTAAAGAAAACTATATTGTTTATCGAGATGCATCCCATATAACAAGAGCTGCCGCGAAAGCAGCAACAGATCAGTTAGAAGAGGCTTTAATACAAAAACAGGTTTTTAATTTATCTGGCGAGATTCCATCTCGGTTTTAATTACACTAGCCAAAGACTTAATACCCTCAGTTATCCGTTCAGGGGTTGGGTGACAGAATGAGATTCGAAGTGACCAAGAGCCAAAACCGTCGGCATAAAAGGCGGTTCCAGGAACATAAGCTACTTTGGCAGCAATAGCTTTTGGTACCAATGCATTTGTATCAATCTCTGGTGGCAATGTAACCCAGATATAAAAGCCACCACCAGGCTTTGTCCAAGTAGCACTTTTTGGAAAGTATTTATCTAAAGCAGAAAGTGCTGCATCGCGTCTGTCCTTATACAACTTAGCAAATGATGCAATCTGATCCCGCCATGGTTGATTTGCTAGATAACTAGAAATTACAAGCTGGGTGAAGTTTGATGGGCAAAGAATTGAAGATTCAGATGCAATCACCATTTTTTCCTTTAATGATTGCGGGACTAGCGCCCAACCGATTCGAAGGCCTGGGGCAATAGTTTTTGAAAAGGTTCCTAAGTAAATAACATTTTCTGAATCACTAGCCCGCATGGCATTTGGTGATGGCTTATCAAAACCAAGTAATCCATAAGGATTATCCTCAACTACAAGGATTTGTTCTTCACGACAAATATCTAAAATCTCAGTACGTCTATCAGCCGGCAGTAAAACTCCTGCTGGATTTTGATAATTAGGAATTAGGTATAAAAACTTAATCTTTCGTCCGGCTGATTTTGTAGTTGCAATAGCATCTTTCAATGCTGATGGGATTAAGCCATCTAGATCCATCGCCACATGAACAACTTGAGCTTCATACTGCTTAAAGGTGCCAAGTGCGCCAACATAAGAGGGTGCTTCAACTAAGACCACATCATTTGGATCAATAAAAATTCGTGAGATTAAATCCAATGCTTGTTGGGATCCAGTGGTGACGACTACATCATCTGGATGGGCCTTAATTCCTTCCAGCGCCATCACATCACAGATTTGTTCACGTAATTTTGGGTGACCTTGTCCTGATCCGTACTGCAGCGCCTCTGCGCCATTTTCTAAAATTAATTTTTGTGTAACCGAAGCCATCATCTCCATCGGCAGAGCAGATAGATTTGGCATTCCGCCAGCTAAAGAGACAATCTCGGGCCGGCTTGCTACAGCAAATAAAGATCTAATCTCACTTGCTTTCATGCCAAGTGCGCGGTTTGCTAATCGCTCAGGAAGATTTTCTGGTTTTCCAGTGTGAATACGAACAGGTGAATCTGATTTAACAACTCTTAGATTTCTACCCGATTCCATTAACCAAGTTTGCCACATGAGTGGCTTTGGTAAAACTAGTTACGAAGCCCAGCCCTACGTAGATCAGAGATTTTCAAGGTGCCAGTCTTAGCATCATCTTCAGCAGATAAATAAAGCCGTTGAATTGCCACAATCATCGCCTCGGCCAACTGATCTCTAAAGGCAGCAGTTGCTAATCGTTTGGCATCTTGGGGATTTGAAAGGTATCCCAGATCAATTCTTACTGTTGGAGCAGTTGTTAATCGCAGTAAATCCCAACTTTTAGCGTGGGTATGGCAGTTTAATAAATCAGTTCGGGCACAAATCTCTCGCTGAATTAAATTGGCAAATCGCTCACCAACTACAGATCTAACACCTTTATCATCCCGGCCATAAAAATAAGTCGCAACACCATTTGCTTTCTCATTCTTGTAACTATCCACCTTCAGCGCAATCACCAAATCAGCACTAACTGTGTTTGCCACCTTAATTCGATCCTTTTCTAAGGGTGAGTTATTGGCACTTCTAGTTAAAACTACATTTACGCCAAGTGCTATTAATCTACCTTCTAGCCTTTGAGCTAAATCAAAAACAATCTCTGACTCAACAACACCATTTGCGCTCTCACCAGTGAACTCTCCACCCCAGCTTGGATCAATCACAATTACTTTATTAGCTAAAGCAGGCGACCTAACTGAGTGCTTAACACTTTCTCTAAGGGCAGATGGCGCACCACCGGAGACTGTTTTAACCAATCGCATTAATGAAATCAATGTTGCTGGTCCACATCTGCCATCTGAGAGAATGCCAACAGATTTTTGAAACTCTCTTACTGCACTCTCTGTATTGACTCCATAAACACCGTCAACCTTGCCACAGTTAAATCCCATTTGAATTAGTCGATCTTGCAAATTACTAACATCATCACCGCGCATAAGTGCTGCTGCATTAAATACCAAAACTCGATCACCAAGTTTAAATCTTGCCTCCTCTAGGGAGCGAGCAGTAATTTCATTTATAACACCAGTTGCTGTTAAACCACGCTCTTGCTGAAAAGCTTTTATTCCTTGAGTTAAATTGTCATCGAAAATATCCGATGGTGTTGTGATGAAGCCAAGTCGCAGTAAGGTATTTGAGATTAACTCAATCGCACTGGAGCGATCACCTAATTTTGGTAGATCGCTCATAAATTTTTAAAACTTTTATCAGTCAGTTATTTAATGAAGTTTTCTAGATCTTTCAGCAATGCTGGCTTTGGTTTAGCGCCAACAATCGTTTTTACTACTTCACCACCCACAAATACATTCATGGTTGGGATGGAGGAGATGCCGTACTTCATAGCAATTGATCCCTCTTCATCAGTATTTAACTTAACAATCTTTAACTTATCGCCATACTCATTTGAGATCTCTTCCAAGATTGGACCAACAGCGCGGCAAGGGCCACACCACTCTGCCCAGAAATCAACTAAAACTGGTGTTGTACTTTTCAAAACAACTGAATCAAAATCAGCTGTAGTTACCTTTGTTGTTGCCATCTTTTCTCCTTTGGTTATCTATCTATTCTACTTTTAATGCTTAATGTCCTGCTAAATAACGCTCAGCATCTAAGGCTGCCTGGCAGCCAGAGCCAGCTGCGGTAATTGCTTGACGGTAGGTGAAATCAACTAAATCACCACAGGCAAAGACACCTGGAATTTTTGTTTTAGTACTTCTTCCTTCAACCTGCACATAACCATCACTATTTAATTCAACCTGGCCCTTTACTAACTCACTTCTAGGCAAGTGCCCGATCGCCACAAATAAGCCGGTGAAATCTTTAACACTTTCTTCACCAGTTTGGGTATTTTTTAATTTCAACCCAACTACCTTATCTTCCCCTAAAACATCAATTACTTCATGGTTAAATAAAAACTCTATTTTTGGATTGGCAGCAGCGCGGTCAATCATAATTTTGGATGCTCGGAACTGATCTCGACGATGTATCAATACCACTTTGCTAGCAAATTTAGTTAAGAAATTTGCCTCCTCCATAGCTGAATCACCACCACCGACCACAGCAATTATTTGCTCTCTAAAAAAGAATCCATCACATGTTGCACACCAAGAGACTCCGCGACCAGATAATCTTTTTTCGTTTGGCAAACCAATCTCTTT
>WLEM01000033.1 GCA_009704285.1 Actinomycetota bacterium | reverse complement strand
GCCCCTCCTTAATCCAAGTTGCTTTATCTGCCTCATCCTCTAATTGCTTTCTCACTTTAGGGTTTTTAGCAAGGTATGAGAAAGCCCAACTCATCACATTTGCCGTTGTCTCATGTCCACTTAAAATTAAAGTTAACACCTCATCTCGAATATGTTCATTTGAGATTTGATCTCGCATTTGAAGTAAGATTCCTAATAGATCATCATCTTTTTTTTCATTGCTTTCAATCCGCTTATTAATTATCGCCTCTGCGATATCTACCAAGCGATCTGATGCAACCTCAAACTCTTTAAAGTACTTAATGCCAGATTTATCAAAGCGATCAAGGCCAGGCAACATGGTTCGCTCAATTCGATCGATAGCTACCTCCATCGACTGCGCAATTGCTTCGGTGTATTGGTGGGAGTCCAAGCCAAATAAACATCTAGATACGATCTCAAGAGTCAGCGCCATCATCTCAGGGGCTAACTCAATACTCTCCTTATCCTCCCAAGCTTTTGTGTGCTCACTAACTAACTCATGCATGATTGCGACATAGGAATCTAAATTGCCATGGTGAAATGGTGGCTGCATCATTCGCCGGTGAGCTAGGTGAATTGGCTCCTCATTTGTCAGTAATCCCTCACCTAAAACTTTTCGCATTCTGGCAAAACCAACACCTTTAACAAATTTATGTTGTTGAGCAACAGTTACCTCATGCACCGCACTTGCTGAAAATAGACCAATAAACAATCTTCTTGATAGGAAAAATGAGCAGGCATCGCCATACTTTCGTTGCATACCTAGTAAGAATTTTGGGGTATTAATCATGAAGGTTGCAGTAATTAGATCTGCAAACCTTGGATTTGGACCTGGCAGATTTGTATCGCCAAACCAATTTTTTCGCATAATTGGATCTGGAATTGGTGCATACTCACTAGGCCTTGGTGCGGAGTAAGGCTTTGATGTTGCAATCGCCATGGCTAAACGATAGGCAGTTTGTTGATGAAAGAGAATGGTTTTTACTCAGTAATTTGGTTAAATTCTCATCGGTGAGTTAACCTTGCGACATGTTTATTACAGGTGCGACCTCTTTACTTAACTCTTCATTGCGCCTGTCAACACTCCTTCTTATCTGCCGCGGCGGGGCCAAGTAACCGGTCCCCTCGTCGCGGAGGTCGGTCATACCGGAAGACCACTTTTAACCGACGAGGAGAATAAATAAAAATGAGTAACTTTCCAGAACAAAGTAAATCGGCAATGCCAATATCGCGTTATGCCCCATTTAATCCATTTCCAAATGGTGAGGGCTTAACTGATCGCACCTGGCCAGGTAAGAAAATGAGCAAAGCGCCAAAGTGGTGTTCAGTTGATCTTCGCGATGGCAATCAAGCATTAATTGATCCAATGGATGCCAATCGAAAATTAGCGATGTTTAAGTTGCTAGTAAAGATGGGTTATAAAGAGATTGAGGTTGGATTTCCAGCAGCAAGCCAAACTGATTTTGATTTCATCCGTAAGATTATTGAAGACAAGCTAATTCCAGATGATGTAGTGATCCAAGTATTAACCCAAGCTAGAAAGCCTCTGATTGAACGCACCTTTGAATCAATCAAAGGATCAAAGCAGGCGATTGTCCATCTTTATAACTCAACCTCCACATTGCAGCGACGAGTGGTCTTTGGTCAAGATAAAGCGGGCATAAAGAAGATTGCAACAGATGGTGCTCAAATCTGTTTAGATTTAGTTAAAACTGTGCCAGGCACCTTGGTCTCATTTGAGTACTCACCTGAGTCATACACTGGAACCGAGCTTGAGTTTGCCGTTGAGGTTTGTAACGCGGTAAATGATATTTGGAAGCCAACTCCTGCCTGGAAGACAATTATGAATTTACCAGCCACAGTTGAGATGGCAACACCAAATGTTTACGCCGATTCAATTGAGTGGATGCACCGCAACCTTAAGTATCGCGATAGTGTGATTTTAAGTTTGCACCCACACAATGATCGTGGCACAGGGGTTGCTGCAGCTGAGCTTGCCTACTTAGCCGGGGCAGATCGAATTGAAGGAACATTATTTGGTAATGGTGAGCGAACTGGAAATGTTTGCTTAATTACCTTAGGACTTAATTTATTAACACATGGCATTGATCCAATGATTGATTTTTCTGATATCGATGAGATCAGGCGAACAGTTGAGTACTGCAATCAGCTTCGAGTTCCAGAGCGTCATCCATATGGTGGCGACTTAGTATTTACCGCTTTTTCTGGCTCTCACCAGGATGCGATTAAAAAAGGATTTGAGCATATGGAAAAAGATGCTCTAGCTGCCGGCAGTGATAAAGATAAATTCACCTGGGCAGTTCCTTATTTACCAATAGATCCAAAGGATATTGGCCGATCATATGAAGCGGTGATTCGAGTAAATAGTCAATCAGGTAAGGGCGGAGTTGCCTACTTGATGAAGCATGAGCATCAATTAGATCTACCTCGTAGATTACAAATTGAGTTCAGCCAAGTTATTCAATCCCTAACTGATTCTGAAGGTGGTGAGGTCTCACCTGAATTAATGTGGAATAAGTTTGAAGATGAGTACCTACCAGCTAAAAATAATCAATGGGGCAGATTTAAATTAGCAGCTCTTTCCCAAACCTCTCAGATGGATCAAGATGTTGATTTAAGTATTGAACTTCTAGATAAAGAGGTCTCAAAGAAGTTAACTGGTAAAGGTAATGGCCCAATCGCAGCTTTTGTGGCGATAGTTAATGCATATGAACCAAAACTTTCACTGCGAGTTTTGGATTATTACGAGCATGCATTATCTGCTGGTGGGGATGCTAAGGCTGCTGCCTACCTAGAGTGTGAGATTGGTGGAAAGGTTTATTGGGGAGTTGGAATTGATCCAAGCACAACAACTGCAGCGTTAAAGGCAGTTATCTCCTCAATCAATCGCGCAGTTCGCTAACTGCCTCTGTCTTACTCCTCTAGTAACTTAGGGGTATGCCGTTATACCGAGATCAGGCGATTGTGCTTCGCACCCAAAAGCTTGGTGAGGCAGATCGGATAATTACCTTATTTACTAAGGAACATGGCCGGATCAAAGCGGTGGCAAAGGGTGTGCGTAGAACTAAATCTAGATTTGGCGCCAGGCTTGAACCGGCAAGTTATGTTGATCTGCAGTTATACACCGGCCGCACCTTTGACACTATTACTCAAGTAGTAAGTATTGAAAATTATGGTGATGTTTTATCTAGTGATTACCAAAGCTGGACTGTGGCAAGTGCAATCTTGGAGGCAGCAGAGCGCTTCACCCAGGCAGAGCATGAGCCAGCCTTGCAACAGTATCTACTGGTAAGTGGATCATTAAAGGTTTTAGCTGAGAAAAAATATGATGCCTCATTAATTTTAGATGCCTACCTACTTAGATCATTAGCAGTTGCCGGATACGCCCCATCATTAACGGTTTGCTCAAGGTGTGATGCGCCAGGTCCACATAAGTTTTTCTCACTGCAAGGTGGTGGCTCAGTATGTCCAAGCTGTAAACCATCAGCATCTGCTGCTCCAGCCCAGGCAACATTAGATTTAATGGCCAATCTACTAACCGGGGATTGGGAGCAAGCGATTAAAAGTGAGAGTAAGAATCGAAATGAGGCCTCTGGCTTAATCGCTGCCTACCTGCAATGGCACTTAGAGCGAGGTTTACGATCCCTGCCTTTAGTTGAGAGAATAAGTCGTGGCTAAAAGTAAGAGCAAGGTAAGTAGGCGCAAAAAAGTTACACCGCCAACGCCCCATCGCACCGGTGTTACCCCGCCAAAGTTAGATCCAAAACAAATTCCAAACCATGTTGCCTTAGTAATGGATGGCAATGGCAGATGGGCAAAACAACGGGGATTGGCAAGGACTGCTGGACATGAAGCAGGGGAGGCCTCACTACTAGATATGGTCCATGGTGCAATTGAGATTGGTGTTAAAGAGTTAAGTGCTTATGCATTCTCAACTGAGAACTGGCGGCGCTCGCCAGAGGAGGTTAAATTCTTAATGGAGTTTAATCGTCAGGTTTTGCGCAAGCGACGAGATGAGATGAATGAATTGGGCGTAAAGATTCGCTGGGTTGGCAGGGAGAAGAGATTATGGAGTGGGGTACTAAAAGAGTTAAAAGAGGCAGAGGAATTAACTAAAAACAACAAGGTTTTAACTTTAAATATGTGTGTTAATTATGGTGGCAGGGCGGAGATGTTAGATGCTGCAGTTGCGATTGCAAAGGATGCGATGCGTAAAAAAATTAAGCCAGATTCTCTTTCAGAAAAATCAATTAATAAGTACCTTTACGCCCCACAGATGAGGGATGTGGATCTGTTTTTAAGATCATCCGGTGAACAGCGAACAAGTAATTTCTTAATGTGGCAATCAGCTTATGCTGAGATGGTTTTCTTAGATGTGCTTTGGCCAGATGCTGATCGAAGAACGCTCTGGAAGGCGATTGAGATTTATGCTGAGCGTGAAAGAAGGTTTGGTAAGGCGTAAGTTTAAGCAGCTGTGTAATCAGCAGGTGTTGGTGCGGTAAGAAGAGCCTGACAAGTAGCACATTGGGCGTTATCTAATAAATACATATCTAACTCATAAGTATCTGGATCAAAGCTTGCAGTAATCGTTATTAAGTTGCCACCACAAGCTGGACATACTGGGGTTGGAATACCTCGAAAGTCACCCATATTTAACACTTAGCGCATAAGCCGAATAGCTCAACTACATGCGAGACCTTTCTAAAACCATTGTTTTTCGCAACAGTGTTGGCCCATCTTTCAACTGAGCTGCCCTCTACCTCAATAGTTTTGCCACAACTGGTGCAAACTAAATGATGGTGATGTCCAGTTTCACATAAACGATAAAGCGCCTCACCATCATCTTTGCGCAAAACATCAACAGTATTTCGAGCAGCAGCTTTTTGCAGTGTTCGATAAACCGTTGCTAGGCCAGTTGATTCACCATCTTTTCTTAGTAATTGATAAACCGATTGCGCGCTAGCAAATTTACCTTGTCTTTTTAGCGCACCAATTACCTTAACCTCAGATTTATTCATCAAGACTTGATCTTGTGCCACTTACTTGCCCTCCTCGGCATGATCATGATCTTCATCTTCGGCATGATCTTCCTCTTCAGAGTGAACCTCATCCTCATGCGCACCCTCTTCTTGGTGTATCTCTGAGTGAGCGGCATCATCATGGCCATGGACATGTACTGCTTCTAGCTGGCTAACTAATGCCCACATAATTGCAACGCCACCAACTGTTGCAGCTAATGTCCAACGTGAAGAGTGCCTTGCATGCGCCTCAGGCAAGATATGGCTGGTTGCAATGTAAATTACAATTCCAGAGAATGCGGCTAGATATAAAGCGGTAACATTTTCAGAAAGTGCCAAACTTGAACCAATTGCAGCACCACTTATTCTGGCAATCGAGTCAACACCTAGTAGCCAATAACCCTTCTTGCTCCACTTATTGCTCTTTACCAACATGGCAACGGTATTTAAACCATCACTAAATGCATGGACAAGTAAAGCTACAAATACTGCAATTCCTAATTTTTCATCAATTGAAAATGCCACACCCAATGCCAAACCATCTAGGAATACATGTAAGCCCATCGCCAAGGCACCGACGGTGCCGGTTAGATTTGCTGTGTGCTTATGGTCATGACCATAATCTGATTCAGCTGGTTCATGGGAGCCAAAAAATTTCTCATAAAGATGCAATAGTAAAAAGCCACCAATTAATGCCACTGAAACACTTGGTGCACCTAAGAAGGTGGTGGAGGACATCTCAAAAACTTCAGGAAGAAGATCAAAGGCAACTAGGCCAAGTAGTAAACCTGCGGCTAAACCTAAAACTAGGTGTAGACGATCACGAGCTCGAAGTGCGATTACGCCGCCAAGGGCAGTTGCTACTGCGGTGGCTGCGGCTAAAGCGATGGCTATGTTCATAAAATGCAAAGTACCATAAATGAGAATGATTATCAATATCATTTCCTGCAAGCCTAGATTGGCCATAACCCTTGCCTTTGGCTAGATAGATATGTCTAACCCCTACACTTAAGCAACTAGTAAGCCGCCGACAGCCAGCCGGATGGAGATCAAATGGCCCAAGATCGTTTAGAGACAATTGTTTCCTTGGCTAAGAGGCGTGGTTTTGTTTACCCCTCATCTGAAATTTATGGCGGACTT
>WLEM01000032.1 GCA_009704285.1 Actinomycetota bacterium | reverse complement strand
CAAGCAGATTCGATCTCTTGCAAACTTGCATCATTTTTTGCATATAAAAGGTTGCAAGCAGATTCGATCTCTTGCAAACTTGCATCATTTTTTGCATATAAAAGGTTGTTTCGAATCGTGTCATGAAACATTTGGGAATCTTGAGTAACTACTCCGAGTACATTTCTTAAGGATTTTATAGTGCTACTGCGAATTTCTTCATTATGGATAAGAATCCGACCAGATGTAACATCGTAGAGCCTCGGTATCAATGCACTTATCGTGCTCTTGCCAGCACCAGAAGGTCCAACTATTCCAGTAAGGGTGCCAGGCTTAACCGTAAAGCAAATATTCTTCAAAGTTTGTCCAGTAACTGCAATCTCTGGTTTAGCCGCCATTTCTAGGGATGCTAGAGATATTTCTTCAGCCTTTGGATAAGTGAAAGACACATTTTCGAAGGTCAATTCTGGTTTATCTGTACTCAAAACTTTGGCATTAGGTAGATCTACTACCATTGGCTGCAGATCTAAAACTTCAAAAACTCTTTCAAAAGAAACTAAAGCACTCATTACATCCACTCGTACATTTGATAATGCAGTTAGTGGTCCATAGAGCCGTGCTAATAGCGCAGTTATTGCAAGCAAGGTTCCAACAGTGATTTGTTGATTGATTGCTAATTGACCGCCAAAACCATAAGCCACCGCGGTCGCTATCGCAGCGATCGAGGTTAAAGCAATAAAGAACAGCCGGTTCAACAAAGCTATTGAGATTCCAATATCTGCAACCTTGCGCGCTTTTGTCGAAAACTCCTTCTTCTCTCGTCCAGAATCCCCATAGAGAGAGACCAAAAGAGCTCCAGAAACATTAAATCGCTCCGTCATTGTTGCCGACATAGAAGCATTAATATCAAAAGATTGTCGCGTATAGCCTTGAAGTTTTCTTCCTACCCATTTGGTTGGGTATAAAAAAAGCGGAAGAAGCGTTAATGAGATTAGAGTGATTTCCCAAGAGAGGGTTAACATTGTGATCGTCACTAGAACTAAACTAAGCACATTGCTAATTACCCCAGATAAAGTTGATGTAAATGCTTGTTGAGCACCTATAACATCTGAATTTAATCTTGAAATCAAAGCCCCTGTTTGAGTTCTAGTAAAGAAAGCGATCGATTGGCGTTGAACGTGCTCAAAGATCATTCTTCGAAGATCATAAATCAAACCTTCACCAATGCGTGCGGAAAACCATCTGCCGATCATGCTGAAAAGCGCATCAAGCAAAGCAATCACTCCAACTGCTAATGCCAATTGAGTAACCAGTTCTGAATTCTTAGGAATAACACCTTCATCTATCAAGCGCCTTAACAAAAGTGGAGTTGCTACTATCAGAAGGGCATCAATCACCACGGTGATTAAAAAAAGTGAGAGCGAAATCTTGTATGGAATCGCGAAACCTGCGATGCGCTTTAAGGTGCCTGGTTTGAGTTTTTGGTTTTTGACCGAAGAATCCTGAGTTAAAGAACGAAATGACATCCAAGTTGAGTGCATTGACATAACTACACCCTAGCGAGAGAGAGCAAAATACTTAAACGGTGAAGCCAATCGAGCGTAACTGTTCTCTACCATCATCAGAGATTTTATTCGGTCCCCAAGGTGGTAACCACACCCAATTAATTTTCACATCTGATGTTAGATCTGCCAAAACTTGCCTTGTTTGATCTTCGATCACATCTTGAAGCGGACAGGCAGCTGAGGTAAGCGTCATATCAAGAGTTGCAATATTATTTTCATCCAACCGCATGTCATAAACTAAGCCGAGATCTACAACGTTAATACCTAATTCTGGATCAATAACATCTTTCATTGCCTCGGTAATATCATCAATTGTTGCACTCATAGATTTATTCTACGCCATCAATTGTGTTGATGCATCTTTGAAAGCCATCCAGCCCAAAAGCGCGCACTTAATTCTTGCTGGAAATTTAGACACACCCGCAAAAGCAACGCCATCTTCAAGCAACTCTTCATCCCCCATGGATTGCCCTTTGCTTTGCATCAATTCCACAAAAGCTTCCAAAACTTTCATAGCTTGTTGATACTGCTTGCCTGACAACAAATCACTCATAACAGACGTACTTGCCATTGATATTGAACAGCCGACTCCATCCCAAGTTATCTGTTTCACATATCCATCTCGCATTGTTAGATTCAAAGTAACTTCATCACCGCAACTTGGGTTGTTGTGATGGACTTGAATATCCTTCTCTGCGGAAAGACCTTTATTCAAAGGTGTCCGATAATGATCCAAAATTACCTCTTGGTAGAGTGAATCCAATTCCATTATTTAGAAACCTTAAAGTATTGCGTTACTTTCTCAACTGCTTTAAGCAGACTTGAAACATCCTCAGAGTTGTTATAAAGATGAAATGAAGCTCGAGTGGTTCCTACTAGATTGAGTTTTTTCATCAAGGGCCAAGCGCAATGATGACCCGTTCTTACAGCGATTCCATACTGATCTAGTACCTGACCAACATCATGCGGGTGAACGCCGTCTACGGTAAATGAAACTACGCCTCCTCGATCTTTCATGTCCAAAGGTCCAACAACGGTGACCTCTTTCATTTCCTTAAATCCTGCTAATAGCTCTTCGGTAAGTTTGTGCTCATGTTGAGCAAGATTTTGCATTCCTATTTTGGTTAAGTAATCAATTGCCGCTGAAAGACCAACAGCTTGCGCCATATTTGGTACTCCTGCTTCAAATTTTCTAGGAGATTGTGCCCAGGTTGCCCCAATCATCGTTACTGAATCAACCATAGAGCCGCCAAATATGGCTGGCTCTAGTTTGTCCAACAATTCAGATTTACCCCATAAGACACCGATACCAGTTGGGCCCAATACCTTGTGGCCAGAAAATGCTAAGAAATCAACTCCTAATTGCTTAACATCTACAGCAAAATGTGGAACAGATTGACACGCATCTAACACAATTAATGCACCAACATTGCGAGCAGCTTTAACAATTAGATCAATCGGAACTACGGTTCCAAAAACATTTGATTGATGGGTAATTGCAACAATCTTAGTTCTACTATTTATAATCTGATCAATATTTGATAGATCAAGTCGACCATCAGTAGTGATTGATAACCAGGTTAATTTAGCTCCTGATCGCTTGGCCAATTGTTGCCAAGGAATCAAATTTGCATGGTGTTCCATTTCGGTAACAACAATTTCATCACCTGGTTTAATCGCAATACGAGAATCTGGATTTCCAAATGAGGTTGCAAGAAAATTCAGTGACTCCGTTGCACTTTTTGTGAAAATCACCTCTGATGAAGCGGCGCCAATGAAGCGAGCCACATTTTCCCGAGCGCCCTCATATGCATCTGAAGCCTCTTCAGCTAATAGATGTGCACCTCTATGAACTGCTGCATTTTTTGTACGATAAAAATCTGCTTCAGCCTGGATAACTACTTCCGGTTTCTGGGATGTGGCACCACTATCTAAATAGATTAATGGATTTCCACCACGAACAGAGCGTGAAAATATCGGAAAATCCTTCTTATATAAAGATAGATCGGTACTCATGAATTAGGCAGTTATGTACTCTGCATAACCCTTCTCTTCAAGTTTGTCCGCTAACTCAGGACCGCCTTCTTCTACTATCTTTCCATTGGCGAACACATGGACGAAATCTGGCTTGATGTAACGCAAAATTCTGGTGTAGTGGGTTATCAACATAACACCAAGGTCTGAGTTAGCTTTAACTCTATTAACTCCCCCTGAAACAATTCTTAACGCATCTACATCGAGCCCAGAATCAGTTTCATCAAGAATTGCAATTTTTGGTCTTAGCAATTCCATTTGCAAGATTTCATGACGCTTCTTCTCTCCGCCAGAGAAACCTTCATTTACATTTCGCTCTGAAAAGGTGGTATCAATATTTAGTGAAGCCATCGCTTCTTTTACTTCTCCAACCCAAGTTCTAACCTTTGGCGCTTCGCCCCGAATTGCAGTTACCGCAGTGCGCAAAAAGTTAGATACTGAAACTCCCGGAACCTCCACTGGATACTGCATCGCTAAGAACAGCCCGGCCTTTGCTCGTTCATCAACGCTCATTTCAAGTACATCAGTGCCATCTAAAGTGACGGAACCACCGGTTATTAAATACTTTGGATGTCCGGCAATGGAGTAAGCAAGTGTTGATTTACCAGAACCATTAGGTCCCATGATGGCGTGTGTTTCGCTAGATTTAATTGTTAGATCTACACCCCGAAGGATCTCTTTGTTTCCAGCATCTGTTACCACGCTGACCTGTAAGTTCTTTATCTCTAATACGCTCATTGTTTGCTCCTATTTACTCGGTGATAGTTACTTGATTGCCATTGCGTAGAACCTTAAAAGTTTTTAAAGCAGCTGTTGCTGGTGGTGTTAGAGCCTCTCCAGTGCGAAGATCAAACTCAGCCCCGTGAAGCCAACACTCTATTTTGCTACCAGTGATCTCGCCTTCAGATAACGAAGCCTCTGAGTGAGTGCAGGTATCGGCAACAGCAAAAACCTCGTCACCAACCTTGGCAACGCAAACTTGAGTTCCGTTAACCTCTACTGCAACTGGTTTTCCTTCTACTAAAGTGTCATAAGCTAAATCAGCCATCACTCGCCCACCTTTGCAAGTTCATCATCAATGCGTTGCATTAAACGATCTTCCAAATCTGAACTTTTCAATTTGCTAATAATTTCGGCGAAGAATCCACGGATAACCAAGCGCCTAGCAATCTCTGCTGGAATTCCACGAGATTGCAGATAAAACAATTGCTCATCATCAAAGCGACCTGTGGTGCTGGCATGGCCTGCGCCAACAATTTCACCTGTTTCAATCTCTAAATTTGGTACTGAATCTGCTCTAGCACCTTCAGTCAAAAGAAGATTTCGATTTAATTCATAGGTGTCAGTGCCATCCGCACCTTTATGGATATAAACATCACCAATCCAAACCGTATGAGCCTCTTTACCAGCCAACGCTCCCTTGTAATTAACTCTGGATTTGGCATTGGGAACATTGTGATTAACATGAATGCGATGCTCTAAATGCTGTCCATCGGTAGCAAAGTAAACGCCATACAGATCAGCAAATGATCCAGCGCCAGTAAATTCAACAGTTGGACTTATTCGTACAACTGAACCACCTACGGAAACTACATAAGATGTGAATTGAGCATCTTTGCTAACAATCGCATGATGTTGAGCGATATGAACTGCTGATCTATCCCACTCCTGAAGCGAGATGAGATCTAATGAGGCCCCAGGTGAGAGATTAATTTCAATCTCTTCACCAATCTCACCCTTTCCAGTGTTCTCAATTACTACCGTGCTTTTGCTATTTGCACCCGCTTGGATCACTATCCGACTCACCTCAGGTGAGGATGAACAATTGCGAGACAGATAAATACTTTCAGGCAGTTCAACATCCTTTGCGATGGTGAGAACTGAAACCTTCTTAACCTCTTGTCTGACACGATTAGTGACAACATCGGTACTGGTGTAAGAAGGTGGATACTCTGAAGCATTAGCTATTGCAAGCATTACACCATTTGGCAGCTGGGATTTTGCTGAAATAGATATATGGTCCACCACCTTGGTGGAATTGTCATGCAGCCCAGCTAAGCGCTTAAGCGGTGTAAAACGCCAAGCCTCTTCACGACCTGTTGGAGTTAAATAATTTGTCGCAAGTGCACTCATTAACCAACTGCACCTTCCATTTGTAACTCAATCAAACGATTAAGTTCAAGGGCGTACTCCATTGGCAACTCTTTAGCTATCGGCTCAATAAAGCCACGAACAATCATCGCCATTGCTTCATCTTCGCCAAGTCCCCGAGACATTAAATAGAAGAGTTGATCATCGCTAACCTTCGAAACTGTTGCTTCATGACCCATAGAAACATCATCTTCACGAACATCTACATATGGGTATGTATCTGAACGCGAGATTGTGTCAACCAAAAGTGCATCGCACTTAACAGTGCTCTTGGAGTGATGTGCTCCCTTTTCAACCTTTACCAGTCCACGGTAAGAAGTACGACCTCCACCACGTGCGACTGATTTAGAAATTACAGAAGATGATGTGTAAGGAGCAGCGTGAACCATCTTTGCACCTGAATCTTGGTGTTGTCCTTCACCTGCAAAAGCAAGTGACAAAGTCTCACCCTTTGCATGTGGACCCATTAAGAAAATAGCT
>WLEM01000031.1 GCA_009704285.1 Actinomycetota bacterium | reverse complement strand
TAAAAATCCAATTGGTTATGCCCGATTAACTCATGTTCGGGCATAAAAATCCAATTGGTTATGCCCGATTAACTCATGTTCGGGCTGCTTTATTGGAGTTATCAGCACAACTTCAAATTCCAACTGAGAATTTAGTTACCCCAGAGATTATTAAACGTATTTGCTGGCAGGAGCCACCACTTATTTCAAGTGAGTATGAAGAATTTGTAAATACCGAGTTGGTGCGCTTAGGTGCCAGGCCCTGGCAGGTAGAACAAGTTGCACACTTAGTTGCGGCTCATCTTGGGGCAACTGAGCCTTTGGTAATTCCCGAACCAGTTGAAACTGAGAGTCAAAATTCACCGGAGGAGATCGCCTAAAGCCGCTGCCCTTACTCACTATCCAATTTCTCTACTGGCGAGTAACCTACTCTCATACCGATAGATCGATAGCTAGGGGTGGATATGAGCAAAACCGCAACAGCCAAAACCAATGTGGTCTTAGTAGATGCAGTGCGAACTCCATTTGGAAAAGCAGGCTCCCTTTATGCTCAAACTAGAGCCGATGACATTATGGTTCGTTGTATTCGTGGCTTGTTAGAGCGAAATCCAAACCTGCCACTTGATCAAATTGATGATGTTGCAATTGCAGCTGCTACACAAACTGGTGACCAAGGAATGAATATTGGTAGATCTGTTTCAATCTTGGCCGGAATTCCAAAATCTGTACCAGGTTATTCGATTGATCGATGGTGTGCTGGTGCGCTAACTGCAGTTACCACAATCGCAGGTGGCATAAATATGGGTGCTTATGATTTAGCTATCGCTGGTGGCGTTGAACATATGGGAAATCATCCAATGGGTGATGGTATGGATCCAAACCCTCGTTATCTAGCTGAAAAGATTGTTGAAACCGATGCCTTGCAAATGGGAATGACAGCTGAGAGATTGCATGACAAATTTCCACAACTAACTAAAGAGCGGGCTGATAAGTACGCATTAGCCTCGCAACAAAAAACTGCAGCAGCATATGCAGCAAATAAAATCCAACCAGATTTGATTCCAGTTGCAACTAGAAATGTTGAACTAGGTTGGGGTATTGCAACCGTTGACGAGCCACCACGGCCACAAACCACATTAGAGGCATTAGCTGCACTTAAAACTCCCTTTAGACCAGCAGGTCGAGTAACAGCTGGAAATGCTGCTGGATTAAATGACGGCGCAACCGCTGCAATTTTAGCCTCCGAAGAAAAAGCCAAAGAGTTAAATCTAACGATCAAAGCGAAGATGGTTTCCTATGCATTTGCAGGTGTAGAGCCTGAGATTATGGGTTATGGACCAGTTCCTAGCACCATCAAGGCGCTTAAAAAAGCAGGTTTAGATATAACAGATATTGGTTTGTTTGAAGTTAATGAAGCTTTTGCAATTCAAGTTCTCTCATTTTTAGATCACTTTGGAATTGCCGATGATGATAAGCGAGTAAATATCTATGGTGGCGCAATTGCAGTGGGCCATCCCCTGGCTTCATCTGGCGTTCGTTTAATTCTTAATCTAGCCAACGGATTTAAAGAGAATCCCGATGTGCGATATGGAATTACAACTATGTGTATTGGTTTAGGTATGGGCGGCACCGTTATCTGGGAGAACCCAAATTTCAAAGGAAGTAAATAATGGCTGAAGTTTTAGCAGGAGCACCTGATGAGGTTGTCACAAATGCAGTTGTACAAATGGTTTCACTTACCCCATTTGGCCATATCGGTAATTTAGCTTTAATTTCTTTA
The DNA here is from genome assembly GCA_009704285.1 of Actinomycetota bacterium. The sequence goes on along the minus strand of WLEM01000031.1, from coordinate 4,535 downwards.
GATAATGGCGCAGACCACAATCGCCCAAATACATTTGGACCAGCATCTCTTGCAGCTCTATCTAATGCAATTGATGAAGCACAAAAATCAGATGCCGTGGCAATTGCTGTAACTGGTAAACCATTTATTTTTGCCGCTGGTGCTGATCTTTCAGCTATGAGTTTCTTAAAGGATAAATCACAAGCAATTGCAATTGGCGACTTGGGCCATGATGTATTTCTTAAACTTCATGAAAGCAAGAAGCCAACCTTTGCATTTATAAATGGTTTGGCACTCGGTGGCGGACTTGAGGTTGGTCTTAATTGTCACTACCGCACCTTGGCATCAACTGCCTTCACTGGATTACCTGAGTGCTTCCTAGGATTAGTCCCAGGCTGGGGCGGGGCAACACTATTACCAAAACTAGTAGGGCCAGAGAACGCAGTTCAGGTAATTATTGTTAATGCTCTAAACAACAACACGATGATGAAGTCAAAGGATGCACTCTCACTTGGTGTAGTTGATGCAGTGTTTGAACCATCTGATTTCTTGGAGAACTCAGTTAAGTTTGCTGCAAATGTGTTAAGTGGAAAAAACAAGATTGAGCGTAAAGACTTCAGTAAAGATTCTGCCGGATTTGAAAAAGCTATTGCAACTGGAAAAGCTGCGGTTGCTAAGAAATATAGTGGGGCTCAAATTCCATCTCCTCTAGCTGCGCTGGATCTTATAAAAGCGGCGCAAAACAATTCAGTCAGGGATGGCTTTGCAGCTGAAACTAAGGTGTTGGCTGATTTAGTAATGAGTGATTCGTTGCGTGCATCTTTGTACTCCTTTAATTTGATTCAGAAAAAACGTAAGAAAGTTGAAGGAGCACCTAAGCCTGCTTTGGCACGTAAAGTCACCAAGGTTGGAGTAGTTGGCGCTGGTTTAATGGCCTCTCAACTTGCACTATTGATGCTGAGAAACTTAAAGGTTCCAGTAGTTATTACCGATATTGATCAAGAGCGGGTTGATAAAGGCCTAACTTGGATTAAATCTGAAATTCAAAAATTAGTTGATAAGAAGCGCCTAGGCAGTGAGGCTGCAACCCGATTACTTTCTAATATCTCCGGCTCAGTAGATAAGAAAGTGTTTGCTAACTGTGATTTTGTTATAGAAGCAATCTTTGAAGAGTTGGCTTTAAAGCAAAAGCTATTTAAAGAGCTTGAGGCGATTATTACTCCTGAGTGTGTGTTGGCAACCAATACCTCCTCACTTTCAGTTGAAGCAATGAGTGAAGGACTAAAAAATCCAGAGCGAGTTGTCGGGTTTCACTTCTTTAATCCAGTTGCAGTAATGCCTCTGCTTGAGGTGGCACGAACTACTAAAACTGATGATGCAACAACTGCCACCGCAATTAATGTTGGTAAAGAGTTGAAGAAAACAATGGTGATCGTTAAGGATGCACCAGCATTTGTAGTTAATCGCTTACTAACTAGATTTATGGGTGAGGTTACCGATGCAATTGATGAAGGAACCCCATATGAGGTAGCTGATGCAGCTATGGCCCCACTTGGCTTCCCAATGTCTTCACTTGAATTACTTGGTCTAGTTGGACCAGGGGTGGCATTGCATGTCTCAGAGACATTAAATAAGAATCTTGGACCACGTTATAAAGTTTCGCCAACCATGCAAAGATTTGTTAAAGATGGCGTTAAAACTTTCTACGTTAAAGATGCAAATGGTGTAAACACAGTAAATCCAGCGGCATTAGCAGCCCTTGAAAAAGGCAACTCACCATCAACTGCTGATCAGGTAAGAAAGCGGGCGCTTGAGGCGTTAGCAACTGAGGCAAAGATGATGCTTGATGAAGGTGTGGTTGCAACACCACAGGAAATTGATATTTGCATGTTACTTGGCTCTGGTTGGCCGATGCACTTAGGTGGCATCTTGCCTTATCTAGATCGCGAAGGAATTAGCGAAGCGGTTTGCGGCGTTCGCTTTCATCCAAAGGGAGTGGCATCTCTTCCTTAGCATCAACTGCAAACTGGCTGCTGTTCCAAGAAACTAATGATCGCGTAATGCTTTGAACAGTTATGCCAAGATCTTCCAGAATCTGTGCTCGTTTAGCGTGCTCTAGGAATGTCAGAGGTAAACCAATTGAGTGAACTGGGATATTCAATTGCTCTTCTCTAAATAATTCAGAGATTGTGCTTGCAATACCACCATGCTTAATTCCATCTTCTAGAACCACTACATTTTTATAGCGCTGCGCCATGGTTATCAAAGCTTTAGGCAGCGGTTTAACCCATCTTGGATCAATAACTGTGACACCAACACCTTCACGATAGGCCTGAGCAGCAGACTCAACAGCTATCGACGCAAAGGCGCCAATGCTAACTAGTAATACATCTGCGCTCTCACCACGATATAAAACATCAATTCCATCTCGACGTTCAAATGCTGGTATATCTGGATTTATCGCACCCTTTGGAAATCTAATCAGTGATGGCGCATCAGAGATATCTAATGCCTCCCGTAATGTCTCTTTCAGCCGCTGCCCATCACGAGGTGCTGCTACATGCAAAGTTGGAACAATGCCAGTTAATGCTAAATCCCACATTCCATTATGTGATGGCCCATCATCACCGGTGACACCAGCTCTATCCAATACAAATGTAACTCCAGCTTTATGCAAGGCAACATCTAGTAATAATTGATCAAAGGCACGATTTAAAAAGGTTGAATAAACAGCAACTACTGGGTGTAATCCAGCAAATGCCATTCCAGCAGCAGCGGTTGTGGCATGTTGTTCGGCAATACCAACATCAAAGGTGCGATCTGGATATGCCTTTTCAAATTTATCCAACCCAGTTGGCCCCATCATCGCTGCAGTAATTGCAACAACATCACTTCGCTCAGCACCAATCTTGACTAGCTCATCGGAAAATACACTTGTCCAACTCTTGCCACCTTTGCTTAAAGGTTGACCTGTCTCTGCATCGACAACTCCAACTGCATGAAACTTCTCTGCCTCATCATTAACAGCAGGTGCATGTCCCCTACCTTTTTCAGTGATGACATGTACTAAAACTGGCTGTCCAAACTCTTTAGCAATTTTTAAACTTTTCTCCATTGCCGCCACATCATGACCATCTATTGGCCCTAAATACTTCAAACCTAAATCCTCAAACATGCCTTGCGGAGCAACAATGTCTTTAATTCCTTTTTTAACACCATGCAAGGTTTCATAAATTGGATGACCAACTACTGGGGTTCGCTCCAATACACCCTTGCCCCAATCTAGGAACTTCTCATATCCACTTGTTGCCCTAAGTGTTGAAAGATAGGTAGCTAAGCCGCCGATTGTTGGTGAGTAGGAGCGTTCATTGTCATTAACAATAATTACTAATCTCTCATTTTTGCTGGTGGAGATGTTATTCAATGCCTCCCAGCTCATGCCGCCAGTTAATGCACCATCACCGACCACGCAAACTACCACCCGATCTTTTTGGCCAGTTAGCGAAAATCCTTTGGCAATACCATCACTCCAAGAAAGGGCTGTGGAGGCATGAGAGTTTTCAACTACATCATGTTCACTTTCACTGCGATTTGGATAACCAGCTAAGCCGCCGCGTTGACGTAATTTATCAAAACCAGCAATTCTTCCAGTTAATAACTTGTGCACATAACTTTGATGGCCGGTATCAAAAACTACAACATCTTTTGGTGAATCAAAGGTGCGATGAATGGCAATTGTTAATTCAACAACACCCAAATTTGGTCCTAAGTGACCGCCAGATTTTGAGACTTGTTCAATTAAAAAACTTCTAATCTCACTAGCTAATTGCGCGACTTCGCCATCATTTAAGCGTTTAACATCAGCTGGAGAATTGATCTGGTTAAGCATCCTCATAGTTTAAAGGGAAGTTAGTGGGAATGCGATTTATTTGACTAGTAATGAACGTAACACGTACTGCATGATGCCACCGTGGCGGTAGTAATCTGCCTCACCTGGTGTATCAATCCTTAGTTTTGCCTTAAATTTCTTATCGCCTGCTACTACCTCAACCTCTTTCGGCGTTACTCCCTCATTTAATTTCTCTACGCCAGAGATTGAAAATACTTCACTACCATCAAGGCCAAGTGATGCAGCGGTTTGACCATCAAGGAATTGAAGTGGCAACACACCCATGCCAATTAGATTTGATCTATGAATTCTTTCAAAAGATTCTGCAATCACAGCACGAACTCCTAATAAAGCTGTTCCCTTTGCAGCCCAGTCTCTAGATGAACCAGAGCCGTACTCCTTACCAGCCAAAATTACTAACGGGACGCCTGCGGCAATGTATGCAGTTGATGCTTCGTAAATTGTTGTTTGTTCACCATTTGCTAAGAAGTTTTTCGTAAAGCCACCCTCTACGCCATTTAGAAGTAGATTCTTTAAACGAATATTTGCAAATGTTCCTCTAATCATTACCTCATGATTGCCTCGACGTGAGCCATAAGAGTTAAAATCTGCTCTTTCAATTCCATGCTCAGCTAAATACTTTCCAGCTGGTGAATCAGCCTTAATG
>WLEM01000030.1 GCA_009704285.1 Actinomycetota bacterium | reverse complement strand
TTTTTTTAGTCAAAGTAGTTACAAGAACTCGTTCATTACGATCTGCACGTAACTTGATCTCGTTAATCAAATCATCTATTTGTCCTTTAATTGGCTTGACCACAATTTTTGGATCCACCAGTCCAGTGGGGCGAATAACTTGTTCGACAACATCATTTTTGGTCTTTTCTAATTCATACTTGCCGGGTGTAGCAGACAGGTAAACTTTTTGACCGCACCTTTCTAAGAATTCTGTAAATTTAAGAGGCCGGTTATCCATGGCACTTGGTAATCTAAATCCGTGCTCCACAAGAGTTCGCTTTCGTGCTGCATCACCTTCATGCATTGCACCTATTTGCGGCACCGTTACATGAGACTCATCAATTACTACCAAAAAATCCTCAGGGAAATAATCTAAAAGACAGTTAGGCGCAGAGCCTTGCTCCCTTCCATCTAAATGCCTTGAGTAATTTTCAATTCCAGAACAAAAACCTAGTTGGCGCATCATCTCGATATCAAAAGTGGTGCGCATCTTGATTCTTTGCGCCTCTAATAATTTTCCAGAGCGCTCAAATTCATCAACGCGTTTTTCGAGCTCTATCTCTATTTCTTTGATTGCGCGTTCCATTGTTTCAGGACCAGCGGCGTAGTGAGTTGCTGGAAATACATACATTTCCGTCTCATCTCTTACAATTTCACCAGTTAGAGGGTGTAACGTCATTATTTTCTCAATGTCATCTCCGAACATTTCAATTCGTAAGGCCAACTCTTCATACATGGGAATTATCTCGATTGTGTCCCCACGGACACGGAAAGTTCCACGTTCAAACGCCATATCGTTTCGCTTGTATTGAATGTCAACAAATTTACGCAACAGTGTATTTCGATCTATTGAGTCCCCTACTTTTAGCTTGACCATTCGGTCTATGTATTCCTGGGGGGTTCCCAAACCATAAATACAAGAAACCGTTGCAACCACAATCACATCTCGTCTAGTAAGTAATGAGTTAGTCGCTGAATGTCTTAAACGCTCTACCTCATCGTTTACCGATGAGTCTTTTTCAATGAAGGTATCAGTTTGAGGCACATACGCCTCTGGCTGGTAGTAGTCATAGTAAGAAACAAAGTACTCAACAGCATTATTAGGCAGAAGTTCCTTGAACTCATTGGCTAATTGGGCAGCCAAAGTTTTGTTAGGGGCGATTACTAGGGTAGGCCGTTGAACTTGTTCGATCATCCAAGCTGTAGTTGCAGATTTACCAGTACCAGTTGCTCCCAGCAAAACTATATCCTGTTCATTATTCGCCAGCCGAGCCACTAATTCAGAGATAGCAGATGGTTGATCCCCTGCAGGTACATAATCACTAATAACTTGAAATGGTTCTACCCGACGAGTCAGATCTGAGATGGGCCTCATGATTTATTCTTATTTTTGATTTGAAGAAGTTCCCAAACTTTTTCTACTTCAAGCAATAACTCTGAATGATCTTTGTCATTTCTGATTACCGTGTCAGATATTGCCTCACGCTGAGCATCAGTTGATTGCGCTTGAATTCGCTGTTTTATCTGTGTCAAATTCAGTCCGCGCATTAGTAACCTTTGAGTCCTCACCTCTTCATTAGCTGAGACGGTGATGACATGATCGAATTTGTAATCGTGTTTTGATTCAACTAATAATGGAATCTGATTGATCACTATTGAATCACTTGGAGCAGAGTCAACTATTTTCGCAAATGCTCTTCTTATTAGCGGATGAGTTATTTGCTCTAATTGCGTACGCTTAGCGGGGTCTTTAAAGATTACTTCAGCTAAAGCAGCTCTATCCAATTCCCCATTTTTAAGCACCTCATCACCAAAGGCTGCAACAATTTGATCAAAGCCAGTTGTGCCCCGTTCTACTACATTGCGGGCCAGCTGGTCAGAGTCGGTAACTACGGCGCCTAAATCTTCAAATATTTGCCCCACAGTAGATTTTCCAGAACCGATTCCCCCGGTTAACGCCACGACTAACATGAGTTAAACCCTACACAATAAAAAAATGGCCCCAGTTTCCTGAGGCCATAATTAATAATTGCTTACTCGGCAGCAGGAGCGGCAGCATCAGCTGCTTTTGCCTCTGCCTTTTGCTTCTTGTGAGCCATAAATCGAGATTGGGCTTCAGCGTATTGCCTCTCCCACTCCTCGCGCTGGCTTTCATAACCAGGTTTCCATTCTTGGGTTTCAGGATCAAAACCTTCAGGATAAATAAACTTGCCTTCTGCATCATAACGAGCCGGCATTCCGTATTGAGTTGGATCGAAAGCTTCAACCTCAACCTCTTGTCCTTCATTTGCTTGCTTCAATGAAAGAGAGATTCGACGACGCTCTAAGTCGATATCGATGATTTTAACAAATAGCTTATCGCCGACTTGAACTACCTGCTCTGGAATTTCTACATGGCGCTCTGCCAACTCTGAAATATGTACCAGCCCCTCAATGCCTTCAAAAACTTTTATAAATGCACCAAATGGAACTAACTTAGTAACTTCACCTGGAACTACTTGATTGATGGTGTGAGTTCGAGCAAAAGCTTGCCATGGATCCTCTTGCGTGGCCTTTAGAGACAACGAAACTCGCTCTCTTTCAAAATCAACTTCAAGAACCTCAACGGTTACCTCATCGCCAACCTCAACAACCTCTGATGGGTGATCAATATGTTTCCATGAGAGCTCAGAAACGTGAACTAATCCGTCAACGCCACCTAAATCAACGAAAGCACCAAAGTTAACAATTGAAGAGATTACGCCAGATCTTACTTGGCCTTTAGTTAACTGGTTAAGGAAAGTTGTTCGAGATGCAGATTGAGATTGTTCAAGAAATGCTCTGCGAGAAAGCACTACGTTGTTTCGGTTTTTATCTAGCTCAATAATTCTGCACTCTACTTGCTGTCCAATATACGGTGTTAGATCTCTAACCCGACGCATCTCAACTAGTGATGCGGGCAAAAATCCGCGCAAACCAATATCAACAATCAAGCCACCCTTCACAACTTCAATTACAGTTCCGGTGACAACCTCATCACGTTCTTTCTTGCCCTCTACATCTCCCCATGCCTGCTCGTATTGAGCACGCTTTTTGGAAAGGATTAAACGACCTTCTTTGTCCTCTTTTTGCAAAACTAGAGCTTCAACCCGATCGCCAACTTTAACTAATTCACTTGGATCAACATCATGGCGAATTGATAATTCACGAGATGGAATAACACCCTCTGTCTTGTATCCAATATCCAGCAACACTTCTTCGCGATCGATCTGAACAACAATTCCTGAAACTAAATCTCCATCATTAAAATTTTTGATTGTGCCTTCAATAGCGGCTAAGAAATCTTCTGCGGTTCCAATGTCATTTACTGCAATTTGAGAAGGGGTCATTAGGTGGGTGTGCTCCAGGGGTACTGCAACTAGTAGGGACAGGGACGGGCAAGGTTACTTTCGATCAGTAGTAAGGGTCAAACTGAAGCAGTCTAGAATGTACTAATGAGCAGATACTCACAGGTTCTTAGCAATAAATCGGGACAATATCTGCTCATTAGCTCATTTCCGGCCCGTTTAGCCTATGGAATGATCTCATTGAGTATCTTTTTCAAAGTTCAACAAACAACAGGTTCTATTGCAATCGCTGGGTTGGCCACCGGAGTAAATGGCATAACTGGTGCTACTACTGCAGGTTTACGCGGAACAATAATTGATAAATTTGGAATGAAAATTCCACTTCGCATTCTCGCACCTGGTTATGCGCTTTTGATATTGCTTTTTGCCTCTGGCACATCTAAAACCGAATTGGTTGTATACGCAGCCATTCTTGGTTTTTCTGCTCCACCAATCAATTTGTCTATTCGCCCACTTTGGAAAGTAACGGTGCCACCAGATCAGATAAGAACTGCCTACGCCATTGATACAGCGGTAATGAATTCAGTTGGAGTATTTGGTCCCCTGGTTGCAACTTCTGTTGCTCTGGGCAGCACCCCAGAGTTAGCGTTACAGATTTGTTCAGTACTAATTTTTATTGGCGGTGGAGCTTTATCTCTTTCACCTCAATTGAAACGTTGGAAGCCAGAAAAAAAGACTTCAAATGATCTAGCTGTTTGGCGAACTCCAGCAATGCGTCTGTTGATGCTAGAGGGTGTCTTTATTGGTTTAGGTTGGGGAGCTTTTGATATAGCAATGCCTGCTTTCACCGTACTAGAGAAGATTCCCCATCGCACAGGGATTATCTTTGCGATTATGGCCGCAGGAACTGTAATTGGTGGGCTGGTGGCTGGGATGGTTTCACGGCGTACCTCATCATTGGCTGCTTTCAAAAAACTTTATTTATTCTGGTTTATTTTCTCCCTACCACTTGCTTTTACCTATCCAGATTGGTCAATGATGATTGTGACCGCTGCCATGAGTTTGATGGCTGGAGGATTACAGGTTTTTTACTTAGAAATTAGTGAAGCTGTTAGACCTAAAGGAACAGCAGTGGCTGCCTTGGGTTGGTTGTGGACTGTCGAAGGCACCTTTGCCGCTTTTGGAACTGCGATCGGTGGTTTTATTTCTGAGCATTACTCCCCTAGATACTGCCTAGCTCTTACCACAATCTGTGTTGGCATTGGATATCTAGTGATGCGAGGAGGCTCTGATTTATTGAAGGAGGCTGATCGTGTTCCAACCGAGGATGAAGACACTGAAGCTATGGAAGCAAATTTAGACACCAATAAGTAAATTAGTGTGCCGCCAAGTCCCAACTCTTTCCCACGCCAATATTGACATCAAGTGGAACATTTAGTTTGTAAGCGGCAGACATTTGATTCTTAACCAACTCAGTCAATCTTTCCTGTTCACCCGGAGCAACTTCTAGTATCAACTCATCATGAACTTGTAATAGCAATCGTGATTTCAGTTTTGCTAATTTCATTTGCTCATCTACTTTGAGCATCGCAATCTTAATAATGTCAGCTGCGGAACCTTGGATCGGTGCATTAAGTGCTGCGCGTTCGGCGATCTCGCGACGTTGTCTATTTTCGTGGTTTAAATCCGGTAAGTATCTTCTTCTGCCCATGATCGTTTGCGTGTAACCATTCTCGCGGGCCTTTACTACTACCGTTTTCAGATACTCACGAATTCCGCCAAATCTTTCAAAGTATTTAGCCATTAGTTCACTCGCTGCTGCTGGATCAATATCTAATGTTTGAGAAAGTCCAAATGAAGATAATCCATAAGCTAAGCCATAAGACATTGCCTTGATTGTTCGCCGCATCTCCGCATCCACATCTGCTGGCTTTACACCAAATACTTGCGAAGCAACTGTTGAATGCAAATCTTCACCTGATTCGAAGGCTTCTATTAACGCTTTGTCGTCAGACAAATGGGCCATAATCCTCATCTCGATTTGGCTGTAATCCGCTGTCATGAGATCAAGGAAAGGTTTTTGGGCGACAAAACAATCACGAATTTTTCTACCCTCTTCAGTCCTAATCGGAATATTTTGTAAATTCGGTTCAGTTGAAGATAACCTGCCAGTGGCTGCCACGGTTTGCTGGAAACTGGTGTGTATTCGGCCATCCTGTGCAACAGATGAAATTAATCCATCGATTGTGGTCATTAATTTAGAAGTTTCTCGAATCCTTAGAAGGTGCTTAAGCAGCGGATGCTTAGTTTTTAGTGCTAACCACTCCAAACTCTCTGCATCAGTTGTATACCCCGTCTTAATCTTTTTAGTTTTAGGCAATTTCAATTCATCAAATAGCACCACCTGCAGTTGTTTAGGCGAACCAACATTAAATTCATGCCCAGCTTCTTGATATGCCATCTTTGTTTCTTCAGAGACAATTTTGGTGAAATGATCCGACAATTTTGTCAATTTCGGTTGATCAACAGCTATACCTAGCAATTCCATCTGGGCAAGTAATAACAGGGTTGGCTGCTCCAAATGAGTATACAAATCTGACATTCCTTTAGATTCAATCTCATTTGCCAGCTCCTTCTGCAATGAATATATCCATGCAGCAGATCGTGGATCGAACTGTGAAAATAAATCACCACTTGAAGGAGCGATGCCTAACCTGCGCTCAACCAGATCATTGAGCTCTAGGTTTCGGCTCCCGGGGTTAACTAAATAAGCCAGGAGTTCAACATCTGCAACTAAGCCATTAATGGCGAGTTTTTTTACCAAACTTTTTGCTGAGTGAACAATTTTTGGCAGTTTTGAGTTACTAATCCAATCTCCCATTTTTGATTCACGAACATAATAAATCTCGCTTTCATTGACTGCCACGGCATATCCCTGCAATGAGTTATCAATAAAATCAAAAGAGATA
>WLEM01000003.1 GCA_009704285.1 Actinomycetota bacterium | reverse complement strand
TTGGAACCTTAATATCCCAGCCCGCAGCTGGTGGATTGCTTGTTAGTAATTCAACAATTAATGCTTCTTGGCCAGCAACATATGATGCTTCGATCTTTGCCGATCCATCAACAAACTCACCGTCTTTTAAGATTACTTGTACTTTTTGGTCACGATCGATAACTAATGCAGACTTAACATTATTAAGAGATATCTCATTTAAAATGGCTGAGGTTTCAACCTTTTTATACTCTTCACCGGTTGCAGAGATCTGACCAAATACGCTTACTGCAATTAATGCAGCAATGATCCAAAATAGAGGTCCACGCAGAATTTTCCTCGCAGATGGTGGTGACTTTGCGGCAGGCTTTTTCCCACTGTTAAGTCCTTTAAATTTAGGGAACTTAAAACTCTTTTTTTGCGTCACCAGTTACATCTCTTTCTCAGAAACAGTTATTAGGGGCTTAAGAATAAAGGTGTTTGGCAAGAACGCCAATAAACGGCAAATTTCGGTACTTCTGATTGAAATCTAAGCCATAACCGACCACAAATTCACTTGGTATATCAAAGCCAACATATTTAGCTTCAACTTTAACTGTGGCAGCATCAGGTTTACGCAAAACAGTTAAAACCGAAACAGATTTCGCACCACGTGAAAGTAGATTCTCAGTCAACCAAGAAAGTGTTAAACCTGTATCTAAAATATCTTCAACAATTAAAACTTCTCTTCCTAAAATATCACTATCTAAATCCTTTAGAATTCTAACTACACCACTTGATTTAGTGCCGGCGCCATAGGATGAAACTGCCATCCAATCCATATCAACATGTCGTTGTAGGTAGCGAGAGAAATCTGCCATCGCCATAACCGCACCCTTTAATACACCTACCAAAATTAAATCACGACCGGCATAATCTTTATCGACCTGGGCAGCTAACTCTTTTAATCTATTTTGAATCTGCTCCTGACTTACAACAACTCTTTCGATGTCATTTCCAAGTGCTGATAGATCCACGATTCTCCTTATGTGTTAGCTGAGAGGACAATTCTGCCTGAATTTCGCAAAAGCTTCACATTCCCCGGAAGTGATACCTCTTTTTGCCCATGCCAATTGGAGATTAACGCCTCTGCAGCTTCAATATGTTCAGCAGTCAGTGAGCCTGATGGTGCACCTGCTTGATAAATAGCTAATCGCAATACTCTGCTCCTGATTGCTTTAGGTAACCGTTCTAGATCTTTTACCTCTAAATTCTTTGGATCTACTTGGGCAAAAAACTCATTTGCAAAACCATCCAAGGCATCAGCATCATCTCGCAACAAATCAGCTGTCCTAACAAGTGCCTCAGTTATCCCAGGCCCTAAATTTTCCTCCAGTGCTGGCAAAACATTCTTACGCACCCGAACTCTTGCAAATTTTAAATCTTGATTGTGTGGATCAGACCAGAAATCAATACCTACTTCAGCACATGCTGCCTCACTCATTTGCCTAGTAATTTTTAAAAGTGGTCTAACAAAAAGATTGTTTTGAGTTGCCATGCCAGAAAGTGATCTTGCCCCTGATCCTCTGGCTAATCCAAGTAAAGCAGTTTCTGCCTGATCATTTAAAGTGTGAGCTAGAAAGAAATACTTTGGTTGATAGCTATCAATGAATTGATGAAAGACTTTATATCTTGCTCGTCTAGCAGATGCCTCTAAACCATCCGTAACAATTACTTGAGCAACTGCAGTTTCAACTTTTTTGTATCCGATAGTTTTTAATTGCTCAACAACTTTTGCAGTAATTTGATCTGAATTTGGTTGTAGCCCATGGTCGACTACAACTGGAATTACTTTCTCGCCACCGCACTCTGCAAACAATGCAATTGCAAGCGCCATTGAATCAGCACCACCTGAGCAACCGAATAAAACAGGTTGGGTTAGATCATTAAGAAAAGGTTTTAAAGCTTTTCTAATCTCCCAAAGGTTTGGTGTATTTGAAGTGCTCACACCGACAAGATTAGACCCGACCCCCGTAAGGCATTAAACCCTTGACGCTATAGATGCTAGAAAAGAGCAAATCCTTATCCTTATTGTGCGCCTCCCACATCATGCCATCGCCAGCATAAATTCCAATGTGGTGAATAGTGCTAACTGTTCCTTTGTATGAGTAGAAAACTAGATCTCCTGGCACCATTTCATTTAATGGCACACGCTTAGTTGCCACCCAATAAAGTGATGAGTTGAGGCGATCCCAGTTTGGCCATCCAAGACCTGCGGCTCGATAGGCGGCATAAACTAATCCAGAGCAATCAAATGCATTTGGTCCTTCATCTCCCCAAACATAAGGTTTTTTAGCCAATACCTGCTTTTTGGCATACTCAACTGCAGCAAGACGCATAGCTTCAGTTGATCGAGTACTGCTTCTCCCCGTAAAACCAGTATCTCGCCAAATCTTTGCCTGATCTGGGGTTATTAAAGCTCTTCCAGCATTTGCCTCTTCTAATAATGCAATCTGTCTTTGTTGCTCCAAAGTTAATCTAGTTTTTTGTGCAACTGCTAACTCTTTAGCTAATTTATCTTGGACTGCTTGTAATTTATCTACCTCTTCTTGTTGCATCGCTGCTGCTTCATCAGCTGCTTTTTTAGCAGCTGCCACTTTAACTGTTGCCTCAGCCTGTGCTTTTTTTGCTACATCTGCCGCCTTTTGTGCAGTAGATGCAACCACTTCGGCTGCTTTAAATCTATCTAGCGCATTGGAATTATTCTCACCCAATGCATCTAACGCATTTAGTCGATCAGCTAAATCTTGTGGGCCATCTGCATTTAGCACTGAATCCAAATCTGTGAAACCACCACCCATTACATAGGCATTTAATGCCAGCTTTCCAATGGTTCGTTTACCGGTGCTAACTGATGCTTGTGCAACTTGCAAATGCGCCATGGCAATTTCTGCCTGTTTAGTTTTCGCTTTTAGCTCATTTTGAGCTGCGACATAGGCTTTACGTTTTGTAGTTGCGATGGCTGTTAGCTGGCGTAATGTCTTTTTCGCAGAGTTTAATTTTTTTGCAGCCGCATCAGCTGCTGCCTTCTTCTCAGCCTCAATTTTTTTCGCAGCATCGATTTGTGCTTGGGTTGGCTTTGGCGGCGCAGCTATTGCTGAGGCTGGCATAAGGCTTAATGAAAGTATTACAGCAAATACCTTTTTATTAATCAATTTGACACATCCCGTCTCTTAAACAAAAACGCCACAATAGCTAAGCCAGCAAGTAAGAATCCGTATGAGGTAAAGAGTGCGTACTGATATGAGATGCGATCATTTCCACCACTTGCAACAATTGATAATAGCTGTCCTGGAAAATATCGATCGATATCATTAATGAAAACCGACAGTAGGCCTTCAATAATCAAGTTCCAGATAACTCCAATAGATATTGCAGAGATTGGTGATCTAAAAAGTAGACCTAAAATCATTCCAAATATTCCAAAACCAATTGTGGCAAGTAGGACATTTACAAAGGTTTGAATTACCGCTATCTGAGCATCTTGAGTGCTCCAAGCTGTCGTTGGAATATCCATAACTCCAGCAAATACATATGAGAGTGTGACTGCAAGTAATGCTGAAAGCGCTACCATCGCAATTGCAAATAACTTCATTGAGCCTAATTTGCCGATCAAAATTTTCATTCGAGATGGCTGGCGGACCAATAAATTACGCAGTGTTCCGTAGGTGTACTCCTGCGCTGTTTGAGCTGCAAAAATACAAAGGGCAACAATGCCTAGCAAGCCTGCGGCATTACTAAAACTCAAAGTAACCCCACTAGGTAGAGCTAAAACATCCCTGCCAATTCTTACCCCCCGCTCACCATTTCCCTCAGGTGAATCTACCAATAAAAATAACAGCGAGGTGGTTAACCCGGTAACAAAGGTGACAGCAGCAATAGTTGATAGAGAAAGAGATGGTCGTTTTAATTTAGTAAGTTCTGCTCTAAATACATTCCACATAATTACTCACCTGTCATTTCAAAAAATGTATCCTCAAGTGAGGCGCGAACTGGTATAAGGCTGGCTAAAACAACTCCTGCCTCAAAGGCTGCCTTATTAAATTTCGCAGAGAAATCACTCTCTCCCGTTACATGCACAGATTCATCAATAATGGTTGCAGTGTGTCCGGCACTCTGTGCAATCTTTACTAACTTATCAAGATCACTTCGATTCTCAGGCTTTGCCACAATTACTGGTTGTTGTTTGGCCAGCAACTCACTTGTTTTACCAGAGAAAATAACCTTGCCAAGACGAAGCATTACTAAGTAATCGCTGATCATCTCAATCTCAGATAAAAGGTGGGAGGAGACGAAAACTGTTGTGCCGTTGTCGGCTAATTTTCTAAGTAATGCTCTAACCTCTTGAATACCAGCTGGATCTAATCCATTTGTTGGCTCATCAAGAATTAATAGCTTTGGATTTGGTAAAAGTGCCGCTGCAATTCCAAGACGTTGCTTCATGCCTAATGAATAGGTTTTATACTTTGAATCACCTCTATCGCCAAGGTCTACTAAATCAAGTAATCCTTGAATTCTGCCAGTATCAAATCCACCTAATTTTGCCAACACAGTTAAATTCTGTTCACCAGTTAATGCTGGATAAAAAGCTGGTCCTTCAATCATTGCGCCAACATTTGGTAGGTATTTTTCTGGCTCTGAGATTGATTCACCTAATACATGGCCACTTCCTGTAGTTGGTGTTATTAATCCAAGTAACATCCTGATAGTTGTAGTTTTTCCTGAACCATTAG
Source organism: Actinomycetota bacterium (assembly GCA_009704285.1). The sequence goes on along the minus strand of WLEM01000003.1, from coordinate 8,389 downwards.
GGCCAACAAAACCACAGATGCTTCCCATTGGAACCTCAAAATTGGCATGGGAGAGCGCCATTCGATCGCCATACTTTTTGGACAAATCGGCAACATCAAGTGCTAGAGGGAAGGACATGGGAGAAATTGTCCCATTAAAGTATTAGAAAACTACTTAAGTAACACACCAATTACTAATAAAAATGAGTAAATGCTGAGAAAAACAATTGATGCTTGGAATAATTTCCCAGCATTAACCTCACTTGGCTGCCTAGTTAACTTAATTAATTGTCGCTTCCAACCAGCGATAAGTAGCAGGGTGATTACAGATAGCCAGATTGGCAACTGCGCACTTTGTATCACCAATAAGGAAACTACCGCCATCGCAAGTGAGTGAAACCACATTTGATTTATTACAGATTTAATCGGGGCAACTACTGGCAACATAGGAATTCCAGCAGCCTTGTAATCATCCTTATAGCGAACTGCTAATGCCCAAAAATGTGGTGGGGTCCAGAAAAATATTAGTAAGAAAAATAGCCAAGAGGTGAGGGTAAGTGTGTTGGTAACTGCTGCTTGCCCAATTAATACCGGCATACAGCCTGCAATCCCGCCCCAAACAATATTTTGTGAGGTATGTTTTTTTAATGCCAGTGTGTATCCAAATACATAAAAAGTAATGGCAAGAAATGTTAATAAGGTTGCAAGTGGTGTGGTGAAGGCAGCAAAGATACTTAAGGAAATAACTGAAATTACGGTGGCGAAAATTAACCCATTTGTTTTAGATATCTCACCTGTTGCAATTGGCCGCTTAGCAGTTCGCTTCATTAGTAGATCAGATTTAGCCTCAATCACCATATTAAATGCATTAGCCCCACCTGCTGCAAATGTTCCACCTACTAAACACCAAACAGTTACCGCTAAATCAGGCACACCATCACTTGCTAAAAATAAAGCCGGAAGTGTGGTGACAAGTAGGAGTTCAACTACTCGCAATTTCATCAGCGAGATGTAATTTTTCATTTGCACTAACTCTACCCTTGGTAAGGTGAGTAATTTTTACGGATTTGTTGTGAAGGGATTATTTTCTGGCACAGGTAGTGTTAAACCGCTCACAGCTGGCTTGGTAATTGTTCCCAGCATTCGATCAATTGCACTGCGAGCTGCATCTTGTAATCTTCTTGTTCTACCAACTCCATCAGCAAGAACAACAAAGACATACTCTTTATCACCAGAGGTGGCAAAGCCAGCAAGTGAAACAGTATTACGAATGGAACCAGTCTTAGCTCTTACCAAACCAACTGCTTGTGGAGCTGTTGAGTGATATCTACCAATCAATGTCCCGGACTCACCACTTACTGGCAGTGAATCATAAATAACCTTTAATCTCGGCTCACTTTTAACCTTAAGTAATAATTGTGAAACAGTGACCGCTGAAACTCGATTCTGACCACTTAACCCAGAGCCATCCATCAACACCATGCCGGTGGTATCAACCCCAAGCTCACTGATCTTGTCGTTGGCCATTTTATTTAAACCCGTTCTAGTTAAGGGATAGCCATTTTTACCCGTAGCTAACATCGCCAGTCGCTGGGATAAAACATTGTCGCTATAAAGGAGTGCAAATCTAATCATTTTGTGTAATGGCGGAGATGAAACCTCCGCAATCTTCTCAGTTATTAAAGACTCGACCTCGACATTCTTACTTATTGGTTTATAAGCAACTGATGACTTTCGCTTTAACGCCCGTTTGGCATATAAAATATCGGAGTTATTAACCCCTTTATATATCAGATTTATCTTCTTTAATGATTTATCAGATGCAAATGCAGCTTTAATCAATGCCGGCATATATGCCCGCTTATTGGCATCTCGATACTTTGCATTTGAGGTAATCCAAGGATCATTTTCTCCCCAGATAACAAAGACCCCTTTTTTCTCAGTTTTATAGATCGCAGTCTTAAAAACTGTTGCGGTATCAAGGGTTAAGGCAATTGCTGATGTTGAAATAATTTTTAATACCGATGCCGGCTTTCTTGGCTTACTAGCTCCATCTTGATAAACAACTTCATTACTTGCACCATTTATTAAGATCACACCGGGGTTTCCTAAATACTTTGAACTTAGGTACTTAAAAAACGGCTCTGGCAGAGTTTCAGCCGCATATGCAGCTGGCAGGTTTAATGACAGGCAGAGAATGAAAACAAATGGCAAAGAGAGCCAAGATTTTCTCATCATTACTCCTTAGCCCTTAAGGTTTACTTATGACACAGTCATCTGTTGGACCTGGTGAGTTCTACCAGGTGGTTGGCGTAGGCCCACACTCTAAACCATGGCCGACTGAGAATCACTTTGATTTAGAACTTCTTGAGCATGGTGATCGAAGAAATGTCTTAGATAAATATCGATATTGGAAGGTTGAGGCGATTGTTGCCGATCTTGATACCAAGCGACATGATCTGCAAATTGCAATTGAAAATTGGCAACATGATTTAAATATTGGCTCAATTGTTAGAACTGCGAATGCTTTTAATGTTTCAGCTGTTCATATTGTTGGTAAACGTGATTGGAACCGACGGGGTGCGATGGTGACCGATCGCTATTTAACTGTCCACCATCATGCAACGGTGGATGAGTTTAAGATTTGGTGTGATGAAAATAAATTACCAATTATTGGAATAGATAATCTGCCGATCTCTAAATCACTAGAGAGTGCGAATCTGCCTAAAAAATGTGTGATGTTATTTGGCCAAGAGGGTGCTGGGATGAGTGATGAAGGGGTAGCTGTTTGTTCAGTTGTCCTTGGGATCTCTCAATATGGCTCAACTAGATCGATGAACGCATCGGCTGCTGGTGCGATTGCAATGTATGCCTGGGCGATGCAACATTTAAATCCAAGCAATCACCCAAAAAATTAAGCCTCGTCTATTACCTCAGTAACAGCATCTAATCTTCTAATAATTTCATCCGCCTCATTTTCACGTCCTAATTTGCGAAGGGTGAGGGCAATCTTTCGCTCAATATCAATAATAAATTCAAAATCCTTAAACTCAGCCTCAGTCACACTCTCTAATACATTCTCAAGTGTCATTAGCGCCTCTTCATACTGGGCAAGTCCCATCTGGGCTTTGCCTAACTCAAAGGATGAGTAGGTCTCTCTTCTATGATCGTGGGCGGTTACAAAAACATCTAAAGATTTTTGAGCAGAGATTAACGCTCCTTGCGCATCCCCTAACTCAGTTAAGCAGTGAGCGATCTTTTGATCACACCTTGCCACATTAACTACCTCTTTTAACTTCTTAAACAACGCCCGTGACTCTTTAAATGCCTCTAGGGATTTCTCATAATTTTTTAACTCTCGGTAGGCGCAACCTATGAGGTGAAGATCATTTGCAGCTCCTGAGTCATTGCCATCTACTAAATGCTCCTGCACACACTCATTCATGCACTCAATAGTTTTTTCATACTCCTTTGAGTTAAACCACCACTCACCTAATGTGCAGGCAAGCTCAATTGCCATTGGCGACTTTGTCTCACGTAGTAAATCAACTGCTTTACTCATTGCATTTGCAGCTTCATTCATCCGCTTAAGTTGATTTAAGTTATATCCAATTGCTGAATATGCTTGAGCTAAACCTTCAGTTGGTGCGATCGCACCTAAATCTGCGTAGATATCTCTGGCAGTCTCAGCCAGTGCTAGCGCTTCATCATATTGACCACGTGCATAAATACGGGCGCTTAATTCGTAATAGGTATTTGCTCGATCTAAACCTTGGACCTCAGGGATTCTCTCCCAAAGCATCTCTTCAGTAATAATCTCTTCAGAGTTAATATCTTCATTCTCTGAGTTATCTGACAACTTTGGCCTTTCACTCTTTTATCGGCGTTCCTACTCTGATTACCTTAGCAGTTTCACCCTAGATCTCGGATGGGAATTGGCTAAGAGTTTAGCCAACCTATCAACCCATCCGATGAGCGCTCAATCATTTCCAACACCTCTTTGTAGGCAGATAACTCCTGGCCGTAGGGGTCAGGAATTGAGAGTAGGTGTGCGTCAATACCATCTGGATCAAGGGCTTGTAGCTTTGGGTCAAAGGAGGAGAGCATAAAGATCTTTTCCTTTTCAATCTGACTCTTTGCAAGTTTTAGTAACGCACTGCGATTGTTTAAATCCATCGCCAAGATCAAATCATGTTGGGCAAAGAAATTAACTTTAAATTGTTTAGCAACATGTTGATACTTATATCCAGCCTCTTGCCAAACTTGGATTGAGTAAGTAGATGCCCCTTCACCCTCATGCCATGGACCAGTACCTGAGCTATCAACTGCAACCTTTGGTTTTTCAAGGAGTGCAAATTTATTGGCCAAAACCGCATTAGCGATTGGTGAGCGGCAAATATTGCCTAGGCAGACTAGATGAACACTCAACTTGGGTAATTTGCGCAGGGTTTGAAGGTAATTGCTCTGGTTTTCTGAGTACATATAAATGCGAGTATAGTTTCACCACGTGCGTTTCATAAATAATCCAAGCCACGACCTGACCTATGACGATGTCTTTATGGTCCCCTCCTACTCAGAGCTTGCAAGCCGAATGGATGTTGATTTAACCGCTATTGATAAAAGTGGCACCACAATTCCATTAGTAGTTGCCAATATGACCGCAATAAGTGGCAGAAGAATGGCTGAGACTGTTGCAAGACGTGGTGGCATCGCAGTTATCCCACAAGATATTCCACTTGAGATAGTTGCAGATGTAATCTCTTGGGTTAAATCTCGTCACCTAATCTTTGATACCCCAGTCACTTTAAATCCAAATGAGACTGTGGCGGATGCTATTGATTTAATTACTAAGCGCGCGCATGGGGCACTAATTGTGGTTGAAGATGACAAGCCTGTTGGAATTGTTACTGAGGCAGATTGTGAAAATGTGGATCGCTTCACCCAATTAAATAAAATTATGTCTAAGGATCTAGTCACCTTAAATGATGATGTAACACCAAAGGCTGCCTTTGAGTTCTTGACAGAAAAGCGCCGAAGATTAGCTCCCGTGATTGAAAAGTCAGGCAAATTAGTTGGAATAATTACCAGAACTGGCGCCCTTCGAGCAACTATGTATCAGCCAGCACTCGATGCTGCCGGCAGATTAAAGGTGGCAGCAGCAGTTGGTATTAATGGAGATGTTGCCGGTAAGGCAAAGGCATTACTTGCAGCCGGTGCTGATCTATTGGTAGTTGATACCGCCCATGGTCATCAAAAGAAGATGATTGAGGCCCTTAAAACTATTAAAGCTTTAAATCCAAATGTGCCAATTGTGGCGGGCAATGTTGTAACAGCAGATGGCACAAGAGAGTTGATAAAAGCTGGCGCTGACATAATTAAGGTTGGTGTTGGACCAGGTGCGATGTGCACAACCCGTATGCAAACTGGTGTTGGCCGTCCACAATTTTCAGCAGTTCTTGAGTGCGCAACTGAGGCTAAAAAGCATGGCAAAACTGTTTGGGCAGATGGTGGCGTTCGCCATCCAAGAGATGTTGCTCTAGCTCTGGCCGCTGGTGCCTCACAGGTAATGATCGGCTCCTGGTTTGCCGGCACATATGAATCCCCAAGTGATTTAAGAAAAGATTCAGATGGCAGGCTTTATAAAGAGTCCTTTGGCATGGCATCAGCACGAGCTGTAGCAGCAAGAACTGCAAATGATGATGCCTTTGATCGAGCACGTAAATCTTTATTTGAAGAGGGAATTTCCACCTCCCGGATGTATATAAACCCAAACCGTCCAGGGGTTGAAGATTTAATTGATGAAATCATTGCTGGTCTTCGCTCATCTTGCACATATAGCGGAGCTAAAAACTTAATTGAGTTTAATGAAAAGGCGGTAATTGGAATTCAATCAGCTGCCGGGTATGCCGAAGGTAGGCCGTTATTTACCTCTTGGAAGAATTAAACTTCCTCTTTTTTAATATCTTTTCTAGATAGCAAGATGTGCCCAATAAATCCAATGAGTAATGCCGCAATTACACCTAGATTTGCATAAGCCCATTGACCCTCTTTGCCACCAAAGAAAGTTAGCAAATAACCCTGCCAGGAAAGCCATGAGGCGAGTGAGTTGGTAACTAATCCCCAGCCGATTACTGTGCCAAATAAAATCAAACCAATAGATTTAAAGTTATACGCGCCATATCTACCATTTGCATCAAATAACTCTTTTTCAGCATAACTCTTACGAAGCAATACATCTGCCACAAATAATCCAGACCAAACAGCAACTGGCACACCTAAGGTAATTAAAAAGCCTTGAAATGGTACAAAGAAATCACTTGCAAACCAGACCAAATAAATTGTGCCAATTGTCATAATCAGCCCATCAATACTTGCCGCCACATATCTTTTAACTGGCAAGCCAATTGAAACTAATACCAATCCAGATGAGTAGAGATCTAGTATCGCACCCCCTATAAGTCCAAGAATTGCCACAAAGGCAAATGGAATTAAGTACCAGGTTGGAAGCAATGTAGTTAGAGCGCCAATTGGATCGTTTGCTACTTGTTGATTTAACTCATCACTACTTGCGGCAAGGAGGGATCCATAAATTACTAACACAATTGGAACAATGGAGGCCCCAAATATGGTCCAACCAATAACAGCTCTACCAGAGACTGTTCTTGGTAAATACCTTGAGTAATCAGCTGCGCAACCAACCCAACCAAGTCCAATTCCAGTGATCGCAAAGATTACCGCGCCAATAAATCCAGCTGTTGTGCCATTTTCAATTGCCGAAACCTTCGTCCAATTAACTGAGTCAATTGTTAGCAATATGTATCCGGCGGTCAACGCGATTGTGGTTATTGTAAGGAAGAATTGAATTTTCATAATTACTTTAAAACCTAAAACGCCACCAATAATGGTTAATCCACCTGCTAGTAAAAATCCAAAGATTTTTGATAGATCAGGATCAATATTTCCTACTCTTGTGAAAACAGTTTCTGAGGCTAATGTGGCTAGGGAAACTAAGACTGTCTCCCAACCAACAAATATTAAATATGATAAAAAGCCAGGTAATCGATTTCCTTTAACACCAAATGCTGCTCGAGATAATGTCATGGTGGGTGCGTTGGCACGTTTTCCTGCTAAGGATGAGATTGCCACTAATGAAAAACTTCCTAAGGTTCCAATGACCGCTGCTGCAGTTGCTTGCCAAAAAGAGATTCCAAAACCTAGAAAAAAAGATCCGTAGGAGAGTGCTAGAAATGAAACATTTGCAGCCGCCCATGGCCAAAACAAAGAACGGGCAGTGCCTCGTCTTTCTGATTGATCAATAAAGTTAATACCATTTGATTCAATCTGATTTGTAATCGAAGCCATAGGAGAGATATTTAACTAAACTTCTGAGCTACCTAGGGCGCTTTCGACGCTCATGTGGGCGTGGCCGAGATTTCTTTTTCTTCCCACCACCTCTAGATCTTGATCCGCGGTAACCGCCTGATCTTCCTGCATCATCACTTTTTCCACCTTGCGCGGTAATTACTGGAATTCCAGAGGGCTCTGCTGCACCGGTTACCTTTACTAAGTTTGCATCCATTGGCCTAACAGTTGATTCATTTAATCTAACCCCAGCTCTTGCTGCCAACCCATGCACACCTTTTCGTTGTTTATGAGTTGCAAGAGTTACTACAGTTCCAACCGCACCTGCTCTAGCAGTTCTGCCAGCTCTGTGTAGATAATCTTTGTGATTTTCTGGCGCATCAACATGAACGACTAATGAGACATCATCAACATGGATTCCTCTTGCTGCAACATCTGTTGCAACTAATGCATTTGTTGCTCCTGATTTAAATGCTTCTAGTACGCGAGATCTTTGTGCCTGAGTTTTGCCACCATGGAGTGCTCCAACTGAAACTCCTGCTTCATTCATTCGCTTAGTTAATTTATCTGCCCCATGTTTAGTTCTAACAAAGAAAATACTCTTTCCTTTTCTAGCTGCAATCTGTGAGGTAATTAAATCTTTATGTGACTGCTCCATAATTAACACATGGTGAGTCATATTTCCAGCAGTTGATTTCTCATTAGCAAGAGAGTGGGTAACAGGATTTTTTAGATACTTCTTAACTAGTGAGTCAACATCCTTATCTAGTGTGGCACTAAATAGCATCCGCTGACCACCAGGCTTAGTTAAATCTAATATCCGTTTAACATCTGGCAAAAATCCCATATCTGCCATTTGATCTGCTTCATCTAAAACAGTTATCTCAATATCATCTAACTTAATATGCTTCTTTTGAATCAAATCAAAGAATCTGCCAGGAGTTGCTACAACAATTGGTACACCACGTTTTAAAGCTTGAATCTGTTTTGAGTAAGAAAGCCCTCCTGCGACAACTTGTGAATTTAAATTAACAGATCGTGACAACGG
>WLEM01000029.1 GCA_009704285.1 Actinomycetota bacterium | reverse complement strand
GATCTAACTGCCTTCCTTGATAATTTTTTGATAAACCTGAGAGGCACCAAGGCTTGCAACCTGATTACCCCAAAAAACATTACCCGGCGTGATAGCAGAGAACAGAATTAATCGGGCAGTTTTTTCGTCAATCACTTCAGAAACTTATCAAAGTAACGATATTTATTGCTTCCTTAGAAAAAAACTGTTGATTACTAGTTAACCCAATAATGCTGAGATATTGGAAAATGATTTGCGATGTATTGGTAGAACTCCATGTTTTCTAATTGAGTCTGTGTGTAATGCTGTTATATACCCTTTGTGACTAGCGAATCCGTAATTAGGGTACTGCTTATCCAACTCAATCATGATTCGATCTCGATAAACCTTTGCCAAGATTGAAGCAGCGCTTATTGAAATAGCAACCTGATCTCCTTTCCATACTGACAGATTTGGCACAGTCAATCCTGGAATTGCATAACCATCAGTTAATACGTACTCCGGTGTTTGTGATAAACCATTAACTGCCCTACGCATACCCTCTATGTTGCATTTGTGCAGTCCATATTGATCAATTTCATCAGCTGATATCTCTATAATTGAGTATGAGCTTGAGTTATTAACTACAACATCAAATAGCTCTTCGCGCTTTGATTCAGTAAGTTCCTTAGAATCTTTAACTTGAGAAAGTGCTGGCGAGAAGGGATCTAATAAAACAACCGCTGCTACAACTAGCGGGCCAGCGCATGGTCCACGCCCTGCTTCATCAACACCTGCAATACTCTTGATACCAGCTTGCAGCAATGTTTGCTCAATCATAAGTTAAGGATTGGTTTTAACTGGTATTTCTTTTAAATCATTACCCTTTTCAATAATTGCTATATTTCTGATTGGCCAAACTATAAATGTGGCGCGGCCTACTACTTTACTAAGTGGCACCATTCCACTATTGGCACTATCGGGTTGGTATCTTGAATCTGCACTTGCAGCACGGTGGTCACCCATAACCCAAAGAAAGCCTTCTGGCACGTCTATATTGAACTTGGTCTCACTAGGTTTATCGCCACTGTAAATGTATGGCTCATCTATTGAAACTCCATTTACTTGCAACTTTTCATTTGCATCGCAACAGGTGACATTATCCCCACCGACTCCAATAACTCGTTTTATTAAATACTGCTTTGCAGGATCAGGCAGTACTCCAACAGATATCAATCCAGATTTGAGTAGAGCGATCGGCTTAGGATCATTAGATTGTTGGGCTTGGCCTAGCCAGTTATCTGGGTCTCCAAATACAACTACCTCACCACGTTTTACCTCACTAAAAAGTGCCCCAAACTTATTTACCGCAATTCGATCACCGATTTGCAAGGTGTTTTCCATGGAACCTGTTGGAATGTAAAAAAAGTGAAGCAGAAATGTTTTAACAACGATAGAAACTATCAGTGCAGAAACAACAATAATAGGCAGTTCCCGAAGGAACGAACCCTTCTTAAGCATGAGTGTTAGTTAACTTAAGCTTGTGGAGTTTCTTCTGCAGGCGCTTCTGCAACAACTTCAGCTGGAGTTTGTTCAGCCTCTGGAGCTGCTTGCTCAACTGCAGGTTGTTCAACAGCAGCCGCTTCTTGTGCAACTGGTGTTTCAGCCACTGGTGCAGACTCCTCAACTACTGGAGCATTCTTAGCAGCTAATTTCTCAGCAGCTTTTTTCTTTAAAGTTGTGGCGCCATCTGCTGGTTCATTCATCGCCTCTTTAACAGCAGTTTCATAAGCAACTCGCTTATCAATCTTTACTGGCTGTGGCTTAAGAGTTCCTTCACTGCCTGGTAGTCCGTTAGCTTTTTGATAGTCACCAGTAATTTTTAGAAGTGCAGTCACAGCCTCAGTAGGTTGAGCGCCAACACCTAACCAGTATTGAACTCGCTCTGAATTTACTTCAATTAAAGATGGCTCTGACGCTGGTGAGTACCGGCCAATCTCTTCAATTGCTTTTGAGTTTCTCGCTGAACGAGAATCTGCAATCACAATTCGAAAATGAGGTGTGCGGATCTTTCCAAGACGCATTAACTTGATTTTTACTGACACAAAACTCCCTATAGAAAATTATTCGGCTGATTCTTTAGTAAACAGCGGGGGCGTTTACATCCAGAGCTAACCTTGCGGATAAATATTGCTATGGGTTAGAGGGTCCCGTTAGCAGATGGCTAATCTTGCCAGCAGGCGCATAGAAACCCAAATTTGGCTTCTACCCCTGCTCTAAAGCCCGTTTGGCTGGGTTTCCAGATCTGGATTTCTTCTTTGGAGTGTTACTTGGTTGAGCCATCTTTGGCAGGCCACCGAGATTAGGCATTCCTGCCGGTAAATTGCCGCTACGCATTTGTTTCATCATTTTTTGAGCTTGTGTGAATCTTTCAACTAATGAGTTGATCTCAGAAACTGCTCGACCACTACCCCGTGCAATTCGTGAACGCCTTGAACCATTCAATATCTTTGGCTCATTGCGCTCTTGTGGCGTCATTGATTGAATAATTGCTCTAGTTCGCACTAACTCAGATTCATCAAAATTATCAATTTGTTTTTTCATCCCAGCTGATCCTGGTAATAATCCAAGAAGTTTGCTCATACTTCCCATATTTTTCATAGCCTCTAGCTGGGATAAGAAGTCTTCAAAGGTGAAGTCCTCACCTTTTGTAAACTTATCCTCTAACTTCTTCGACATCTCTTCTGGCATTGCTCGCTTTGCCTGCTCGGCAAGGGAGGCAACATCACCCATGCCAAGAATTCTTGAAGCCATTCGGTCTGGATAGAAAAGATCAAAATCTGCAATCTTCTCACCCGTTGATGCGAAAATAATTGGTTTTCCAGTGACGCTGACAATTGATAAAGCAGCTCCACCTCTGGCATCACCATCTAGTTTGGTTAGTACAACTGCGTCAAAGCCAACCCCTTCAGAAAAAGCTTTTGCACTTAATGCCGCATCCTGTCCAGTCATAGCATCGACAACAAAAAATATCTCATCTGGCTTTACGGCATCTCGAACATTTACTATCTGAGTCATTAACTCCTGATCAATTCCAGTGCGGCCAGCAGTATCTACAATCACAAAATTATGAAGTTTCTCTCGAGCAAACTGAACACCAGCTTTTGCAACTGATACTGGATCACCAACCCCATTACCTGGCTCTGGGGCAAATACCGGAATCTTCACCGATTGACCAACTACTTGTAATTGATTTACTGCATTTGGTCTTTGTAAATCTGCTGCAACCAGTATTGGGGTGTTACCTTCACTTTTTAAGTAATGCGCTAACTTGCCAGCGAGTGAGGTTTTTCCCGCTCCCTGTAAACCGGTTAATAGGATCACGGTAGGTGCAACTTTTGCGTATCGAACCCTACGAGCAGAGCCACCTAAAATTTCAACTAATTGTTGATTAACAATTTCAAATATTTTTTGTGATGGATTTGTGCTTCGATTGATTTCATCAGAGTTTCGAGTGAACTTTTCTAGAACCTGGTTTGAAAAACTCTCGGCTACAGATAGTGCTACATCTGAATCTAATAGAGCAGTTTTTATATCAGCGGCAAAGGCATTTAACTGAGACTGCGAAACTTTGCCACGTAGGCCAGAGAACAGCGTGGTAAACCTCTGGCCCAACGCTTCAAACATGGGTGCATCTTACATTTTATTTAGATTGCAGATTCACCGCTTTCGCCAGTACGCACTCGGGTAATGGAATCAACTGTGGTGGCCCAAACTTTGCCATCACCAATGCTTCCCGTTCTGGCTGCATCTGAAATTATTTTAATCGCCTTATCAGCGATACTAGAGGTGACTAATACCTCTAATCTAATTTTTGGTAGCAGATCAACTTTGTATTGAGCTCCTCGATAAACTTCAGTAAGCCCAAGTTGGCGACCAAAGCCTTTCGCCTCAGATACAGTCATTCCAGTTATGCCAGCTGAAACCAAGGCTTCCTTAACAGCATCTAGTTTCTGTGGCTTAATGATTGCGGTAATTAACTTCATGAGCTGTAACCCCCTCTTGAACTAGTAGTTAACTCATATCCGGTCTCTGCATGTTGGTCATAATCAATTCCAGAGACTTCAGCCTCCTCCTTAACCCGCAATCCAATTGTCTTATCAATTGCATAACCGATTATTAAGGTGACTATGAATGAATAGGTAAGCACAAAGAATGCGCCAAATGCTTGTTTACCAAGAAGTGTGGTGCCGCCACCGTAGAAGATTCCATTAAGTCCCAGGCTATTAACAGCGCTGCTACCAAAGAAACCTAATGATAAGCAGCCCCATAGACCACCAACTAAGTGAACGCCAACTACATCTAATGAATCATCAAAATTAAGTAGATACTTTAAGCCAACTGCAAGAGCGCAAAGAATTCCAGCAATCAACCCAATAACTACTGCAGCCCATGGCGCGACAAATGCACATGCTGGAGTAATGGCAACTAGACCAGATACTGCTCCACTTGCCACACCTAGTGATGTTGGATGTCCATCTCTGATTTTTTCAACCAATAGCCAACCTAATGCTGCAGCAGCTGTGGCTACTTGGGTATTTAGGAGTGCAAGTGCGGCCACGCCATTGGCACCTAATGCTGAACCGGCATTGAAGCCAAACCATCCAAACCAAAGTAACCCAGCACCAATTAGCACTAGAGGTAGTGAGTGTGGGCGCATTGATTCTCGGCGCCAGCCAACTCTTCTACCAAGAATAATTGCCATTGCTAAGCCAGCTGCGCCGGCATTTATGTGTACCGCTGTTCCGCCAGCAAAATCCTGAACACCTCGCGCAGCTAAGAATCCTGCGCCAGTTACCGTATCTCCAACCTTGTTTCCAAATGCAAACACCCAGTGAGCTACCGGGAAGTAAACCACTGTGGCCCAAATTGCAACAAAGACGGCCCAGGCTGTGAATTTAGTTCGATCTGCAATCGCACCAGAAATCAATGCTGGTGTAATAATTGCAAACATAAGTTGGAAGGCTGCAAATGCAAGAAGTGGAATTGGATACACCCCACCGTTGTTTGTTAACTCATCGACAGCACTACCTAGTCCAGATAATGAAAACTCTCCATACCACTGTGAGTTTGCTTCATATCCAAATGCTAATTTAAATCCGTAAATTACCCAGAGCACGCTAACTATGCCGATTGTGACCATCGACATCAGCATCATATTTAAAACGCTTTTAGCACGGACCATGCCGCCATAAAAAAGTGCTAACCCAGGTGTCATTAAGAGCACCAGAGCTGTACTAGCCAATACCCATGCGGTATCACCAGTGTTTAGAACTACCTCAGCCATTTAATCTCCGATTGCCAAATACCACTTGCGCAGTATTGATTGTGAAACCTCGCCGTTGAGATAGCGATACCTTGGCCCAGATGGGTTAAATCAAGTGGCTTTTAAAGTTTCCGTTTAGTGACAGTTTGGCCAGAATTGTTAAGTCTGTGTTACTTACTCAAACAAGGAGTCTAGGTACTGCTCCGGGTCAAAGGCGGCTAAATCTGTTATCTGCTCACCCCAGCCGGTGAACTTAATCGGTAATCCAAACTCCTTTTCAATCGCTATGCCAATCCCACCCTTTGCCCCGCCATCTAGTTTGGTGAGTATCAATCCAGTTACCCCTGCTGATTCAATAAAGCTCTTGGCTTGGTTAATACCGTTTTGCCCAGTGGTGGCATCTATAACCAACAAAATTTCATTTATGGGTGACTGCTTCTCAATGACTTTAATTATCTTCTCTAGCTCTGACATTAAATTATTCTTAGTATGTAATCTGCCCGCGGTATCAACGATGAGACAGTCATACTTTTCACTTTTTGCTTTACTAATTGCTGAAAAAGCCACTGAAGCTGGGTCACTATTGGTAGCACCCGTCACCACCTCAATATCTATTCGATTAGCCCAAGTTTGTAATTGATCAACCGCAGCAGCCCGGAAGGTATCGGCTGCAGCGAGCAACACCTTGTTGCCTTCATTTTTGATTAAATTTGCAAGCTTTGCTGTAGTAGTTGTTTTACCTGTGCCGTTTACTCCAACTATCAAAATTGTGCTTACATCATTAGGTGTAAGAGTTAACTTTCGATCCTTCTTGCTAAGCCATTGCGACAGCTGCTCTTTAATGACCTGTTTAGCATCCTCTGGTTTAGTTGATTTAGCTTGTTCAATTACCTGATCAGCTAACTTAACCCCAAGATCTGCTGTGATTAACGCACTTCTAATCTCATCCCACTGATCCTGAGAAACTGATCCAGCTCTAACTGCATTAAGTAGTCGCTTAAATAAACTCATTTACTTTTTTTTAAGAGACTGCGTCAACTTCACGAATG
>WLEM01000028.1 GCA_009704285.1 Actinomycetota bacterium | reverse complement strand
TACTTTTTCGCCACATCAAATGCACCTTGAGCAATTCCTAAAGCTTGTGCGGCAATGGTAATTCTGGTGTGATCTAGAGTTTTCATGGCAAGTGAAAATCCACTTCCTATCTCACCTAATCTTCGATCATCACCGATTTTTACATTATCAAAGTAGACCTCACGAGTTGGTGATCCTCGAAACCCCATCTTTTTCTCATGAGAGCCAAATGAAACTCCTACATCTGATTTTTCAACAATAAATGCTGAGATTCCTTTTGCACCTTTACTTGGGTCAGTTGATGCTAGAACTGTATAAAACTCAGATACCCCCGCATTTGAAATCCATTTCTTACTTCCAGAGATAACCCAACTATCACCATCTTTTACAGCCTTAGTTTTCATAGCAGCCGCATCAGATCCAGCCTCTGACTCAGATAGGCAATAAGAAAATCCTTTGCCGGCAGCTAACTGGGTTAAATACTTTTTCTTCTGCTCACTACTGCCAGCAATCATTAAAGGAACTGAACCTAATTTGTTCACCGCTGGAATTAGAGATGATGCACCACAAACTCTTGCTACCTCTTCAATAATTATCACCGCAGCTAATGCATCAGCTCCTTGGCCACCAAATTCAACTGGCACGTGTGCTGCAGCAAGCCCGGCAGATTGCAATGCATCTGCTGCCTCTTGCGGATATCTGGAGTTCTCATCTACATCTTGAGCAAATGGTGCAATCTTTTTTTGTGCGAGCGCACTAACACTTTCCCGCAACGCTTGGTACTCCGGGCCATACAAAGCTGGCATATCAGAACTCATCGACATCCCTCTATTCTATTGTGAGTTATCTCGTCGATTTAACTCAGCCAAGTACTGGTTGTAAAGGGCTAGATCATCTTTTTCACCCATGGCAGCTGCTCTATCTGCTGCCCGATCAATACGTGCTGCCTCTTTCTTATCCTGCCTTGTCCATTGAATAAAGGTGGCCAGTAGCGCAAGCAGAATTGGAATCTCACCCATTGCCCAACCAATAGCACCGCCTGCTCTTTGATCAGCTAATAAATCAGTGGCCCAAGGTCGCTCTAGTAATGCAAAGTAACCATTATCAAGCAAGGTTGAGGCTGACATTACTGAGATCGAGAAAAATGCATGAATACTCATAGCGGCAAAGATGATAATCACTTTAACTATATGCGGAACTTTGCGCGGCATTGGATCAACACCAATTAGAACTTGGAAAAATAAAATACCTGATAGCAAAAAGTGAATTGTCATAAAGAAGTGCCCACTATGGCCTTGCATTAGATTGCCAAACAATGGTGTGAAGTAAAGTCCAAAAAGTGAGCCATTAAAGATTGCTAGCGCAACAACTGGATGGGTGCAAATCTTTGAAACTTTAGAGTGCAGCAGCGCGATAAAGCTTCCTCTGATACCTCTTTCTTGCTCATTTCGACCAATAGGTAATGTGCGAAGGGCTAAGGTGATTGGCGCTCCTAAGACAATTCCAATTGGCGCAATCATTCCTAACACCATGTGCGAGAGCATGTGATTAGAAAAAGCAAAGCGGGAGTAAACACCTAAGCCGCCACTGGTTGCAAAATCAATTGCTGATATGCCAAGAGCAAAAGCAATTGTTCTACCTACCGGCCATTTATCACCTCTCCTGCTTAAAATGATTACACCCTTTATATAGATTGCCACTGCAAAAATTAATAGCCCAAGCATCAGTCCATCTGCATCATATGCAAGTAAAACTCTTGAAAAAGTTGGTGGTTCAGGCATTTCAATTCCAGTAACTAACAAGCCAGGAGAAGAAATAATTTCCCGCTCTGGTGGGTTAATTGTTGATAACCAGCTTCCCACAAAAATGGTTGAAATCATTATTAATATCTCGGCGGTAACTAACCTAAATACAGATGGGTAATCAGATTTTATGATCCATCTTCTATGTAACGCACCAAAACCAATTAAGGTGATCGCTAAAAATATTTTAAGTAAGGTCACAGCGCCATACTTACTTTGCCAAGCTTGGATTGAATCTAATCTGGTCCAAGCAGTAGCCGCTCCAGTTAAAACAACTGCAATTGCACTCCAAAGAGCTATCTCACTAAATCTAGGCAGGGCAATTAACTTGTTCGGCTTAGAGAGCTGAGTCAATCCAAATAGCCCACCCACCCAAAAGCTAAGTGCAATCACATGAACTACTAATGCTCCAATTGCTAATCCATGGTAGCCAGATGTGCTGCCATGACTTTGAAAAACTGGCGCAGTAATTGCAACTAGTGAGATCAAAAGCGCTACATAGGTAGAGATCACTTTTTTGAGTGGAATCAAAAGCACTATTGCAATGCCAATCATCTGAACTAAGTAGCTCTTACCAATTGATGTTTGGGTTAAATATGATCGAATAACAGTTAGGTCAAAGGAGGCCGATAGGGGTTGTTCAAGCAGGTATGCAATTTGAATTAAAATATAAATGAAAGTTACTGCCAGCCAGATGTAAATCAAGGTACGAGTCTTTTTAATCAAGCTGCTATTTAGCACCTTGCCCTTGAGATCTAAATCTAGGAAAGCGATCGCAATCAATAATCCAATGCTTAATACACCAGTTAGCTGCATTAGGCCTTTAGCTAATGGTGAGAGTATCTCAATCAAATATGCACCAAAATTACTTTATAAATTTTTTGCTGGTGCTGCTATTTTTCTTAATTTTACGAGGCTTTGCTGGAGCATTAAAAGTCTTCTTTGCATAACGAGATAGAAAGATCATCATGACAAATGCAAAGATCATCAATCCAATTACAAATAGGTCAGTAATCCGATTAGGTGATTTGTTAAGTACCTCTTCAACTGATGGGGCTGGGGTTGCTACTGCAATCTCACCTGGTGCGTTATATAAAAATGTAAATGTTCCAGTAATCGGTGGTTGATCAATTGCCATCAATGTGTAAGCAACGGTATATAGACCAGATGTAGTTAAGGGTTTTATACCAACCATTAAAACTGCCCCTTGAACTTGAAGGGAGCCATCATCAACTCTGACACCTTTTGCATCGGTAACTGTCATCTCATTAGCACCGCTTAACAAATCAGCATTTGCTTTGATGGTTACAGCTGTTGGCGAGATACTAAGAACTGATCCGGCAGTTGGTGAGGTGCTAACAATTGAGGTTGCCCAGGCGTTTGAAACTGGGGTAATGCCAACAACAAGTAGAGTAAAAAGTACGCGCAGATACTTCTTCACTATTCCCCCTAAGGTGAGTTAGCCCTTATCTTCCCACCTGCTTAAGATTACTCCTATGCCGACCTATGAATATCTGTGTAATGAGTGTGAGCATGCCTTTGAGGCTGTGCAATCTTTCACAGAAGCAGCAATCGAGCACTGCCCTAAATGTGATGGTCAGGTACGAAAGGTTTATAACAATGTTGGCGTTGTTTTTAAAGGAAGTGGTTTTTATAAAACTGATTCAAGGACAACTACACCAGCTGCAAAAAGTGATACTCCGGCGACAAAAACTGATAGTAAACCTGCTGCTAAAACTGAAAGTAAGCCTGCGGTTAAAAGTACCGAGTAATTTTTAACTGTGGTGAGGTGGTTTATCTCCTGCGATTTCCTCATCACGTCTTTCATCTACCTCTAAATCAATCTCATCACTTGTAATTTTTGGTAGTAATTCGTGATTAACTTCACCAACAACTATTGGCTTATCTTTTTTATGATTTACGCTCTCACTCATTAGAATATAAGTCTACCTTCTTAGCTCAACAGATAATGAATAGGCGAATATGTTTGAAAAACTAGGCTCACTTATTGTTAAACGCAAGCGATTAATCTTTTCATTATTTCTTGTAGCTATTTTTTCAGCGGGGGCGATCGGCACCTCTGTTTTCGGCAAACTAGATAGCGGTGGGTATAACGACCCTAAGAGTGATTCTGCAAAGGCGTTTGAGTATCTAACAGATGTGTTTAAGGTTAAAGATCCGGCTGTAGTTCTAGTGGTTGAAACTACAAATGGAGTTAATGATCCTGCTGTAGTTGCAACAGCTGCCAAACTTGAAACAAGTATTAAAGGTGAATCTGGTGTGGGTTCAACCTTGTCATATTGGAGTGCTGGTGGTGCGCCAACATTAAAGAGCTCAGATGAAAACTCTGCATTTCTTTTTATCTATTCTGAAGATGTTGAGTGGGATAACGTTCAATCTCTAGGCAAGCGAATTCAGGAAAAGTATGATGGCAAATTTGAAAACTTAACAGTTTATGCAAGCGGTACTGGTGTATTTGCTCATGCTATTAATACAAAGATTGCAAATGACTTAAAACTCTCTGAAGCAATCTCTATCCCGTTAACATTTATTTTGTTGGTCTTTGTCTTTGGTGGGCTAGTTGCTAGTGCAATGCCATTACTAGTGGGTGTTTCTGCAATCCTGGGTTCACTTTTAGTTATCTATCTTTTAACTTTATTTACTGGGGTAAGTGTTTTCGCACTAAATCTAATCACTGGGTTGGGCTTAGGCCTTGGAATTGATTACTCCTTATTGGTTGTAAATAGATTTCGTGAAGAGCTTCATTCTGGAAAATCAGTTGATGAGGCAATTAAAAGGACTGTAGCAACAGCAGGTAAAACTGTCTTCTATTCAGGCTTAACAGTAGTAATTACCTTGGCAGCTTTGATGTTGTTCCCACTAATGTTTTTAAAATCATTTGGCTATGCCGGTGTGACTGTTGTAGTTATGGCGGTATTGGGTGCACTGATCGCGCTGCCTGCCTTACTAGCAATACTTGGAAAGCGAATTGATAAAGCGGTGGTGCGTAAAGGCGCGCTTAAACCTAAAGAGGATGGTAGGTGGGCACAAACTGCAAGATTTGTAATGCGCAAACCAGTTTCAGTAGTTGTGCTAAGTCTTGTGATTTTGACGGTACTAGCTGCGCCAATTAAAAATATAGTTTTCTCACAAGTTGACTCTCGAGTTTTACCTGCCAGCAACCCAGCTGCATACGCAGCTCAGTTGATCACTGAAAGATTTCCTGGGCAAGAGGGAAATCCAATTGAAGTAATCATCCCTGGTGGTGCAAATAAAATTGAACAGATAAACAACTACACCCAGGAGATTGCCAAGGTATCTGGCGTAGTAAGAGTTGGTGAGCCACAAATTCTTGGAAATGATGTTCGAGTTATTGCTATTCACGATATGGGCCCACGAACACCAGATGCAGAAGCCTTAATTAAGCAGATTAGGTTAATTCCATCACCTGATCAAACCTTAATTGGCGGAGTTGCAGCAGATTATGCTGATACCCAAATTGGAATTGCTAAAACAATGCCTTGGGCACTTACCTGGATTGCAATTGGTGTATTACTTCTGTTGTTTGTATTTACCGGCTCTTTAATCCTGCCAATCAAAGCGGTGATTCTAAATATCCTCTCACTTGCTGCCACATTGGGGGTTATTACCTGGATATTTGTAGATGGTAATTTGAAGTGGTTGGTGGGTGATTTCACCACTACCGGCTCAGTTGATACTGGCTCAATTATTTTGGTGGCAGTTGTCGCCTTTGGATTATCAATGGATTATGAGTTATTCCTGCTCTCTAGAATTAAAGAGGAGCATGATGCTGGTCGTTCAAATATTGAATCGGTGGCAACTGGTCTACAAAGATCAGCCCGCATCATAACTGCAGCTGCAGGACTATTAGCAATAGTTTTTGCTTCATTTGTATTAAGTGGTGTTACCTCAATCAAGATGCTTGGCTTTGGTGTGGCATTTGCAATTATTTTAGATGCCACATTAGTTAGAGCATTACTCGTTCCTGCACTAATGAGATTATTTGGGGAACGAAATTGGTGGGCACCTGAATCATTAAAACGTTTCACTATTGATCATTAATTAATTGCGTCCCCGGCGGGAGTTGAACCTGCGACCTACCGCTTAGGAGGCGGTTGCTCTATCCACTGAGCTACGGGGACAAAATATTTATATTAAATTTTATTAGATGGTTAATTGTAATTTAACTTCAGTTTAATTGATAACTAATCAATAAATATGCGTAAATTTGTATTTAATTCAACGCTGAGATAGTATTAAAGTAATTCGTTTGGAGTTGAAATATCATGAAGGCCCTCGTTATAGGCGCCGGTGGAGTTGGTAGAGCGATAGCTAATATCGCGTCCCGTAGGTCATTTATTGAATCAATGGTGATTGCCGATCGCACACTTGCAAGAGCAGAAGAGGCTGTTGCGCGCGTAAAAGATCCTCGTTTTTCAGCTGCGATGGTAAATGCGGCAGAGCTAGAAGATATTAGAGAGTTAATCCGTAAAGCAGATCCTGATGTAGTCATTAATGCGGTAGATCCGCGCTTTGTTATGCCTATTTTCCTAGCTTGTGAGATCGAGAATACAAATTACATTGATATGGCAATGTCACTTTCTCG
>WLEM01000027.1 GCA_009704285.1 Actinomycetota bacterium | reverse complement strand
CCACCCGATGTGGTAATAATTTCACCTGCAACAGATCCTTCAACATTTCCACCACTTTCAGCTGCTAAATCAACTACAACTGAGCCAGGTGTCATTTGAGAAACCATTTGCGCAGTTACTAACATTGGCGCAGTTCTACCTGGCACCGCCGCCGTTGTGATTAATACATCTGCAGCTGCAATGTAGGGTGATAACAATTCTCGTTGCTTATTTGCGCGCTCTTGTGTCATCTCTCGGGCATATCCACCAGCACCCTCTAATGCTTCAAGTTCTAAGGTGATGAACTTTGCTCCCATAGATTTAACTTCATCAGCTGAGGCTGGACGAACATCATATGCTGAGACCACCGCACCCAATCTTTTTGCAGTTGCTATTGCTTGCAGCCCTGCAACACCAGCACCTAACACCACAACTTTGGCAGGGGTAACAGTTCCTGCAGCTGTCATCAATAGCGGGAAGAATTTTGGCGATAGCTCTGCTGCTACTAACGAAGCCTTGTATCCAGCGCAGAGTGCTTGAGAGGTTAGAGCATCCATGGATTGAGCACGAGAGATTCTTGGCACCATCTCTAATGAAATTGCCGTAACGCCAGCACTAACTGCAGCATCAATTACATCTGCAGCAGTTGTAGGGGACAAAAAGGAGATAGTAATAGCACCTTTTTTCAATGATTTTATTTGATTAACCGTCAATGGTTGTACTGATAAGACAACATCACTTGCAGTTAACACATCACCCGTTTTGACCTGAGCGCCAGCATCAATAAATTGTTGATCAGAGTATTCGGCAGCAATCCCAGCTTTTGATTCAATCACTACTTCAAGACCGGCTTTAGTCAATTTAGAAATGATATCTGGCACCAAAGCAACTCGTTTTTCACCTTGCTTGGTTTCCTTAGGCACTGCAATTCGCATTAGCTTACTTTACCTAACCCTTACTTTACTTATTACCAACCAAATCACCTTTGGTAAGGTGATAAAGCAAGGCTTGAATCGTAGTTCTACGGTGAAATGCCTGGCGCCAAACAACAGATTTTTCACCATCAATTACTTCAGCAGAAACCTCTTCGCCGCGATGAGCTGGCAGGCAATGCATAAATATTGAATCAGCCACCGTTAACTTCATTAAATCATTGGTAACGGCGTAGGGAGTTAGCGCTGCAATTTTTTCGCTGCGATCTGCTTCAGAATCTCCCATGGACATCCAGACATCGGTGTAGATAGCACTCGCCCCAGAAGCAGCAGCTTTTGGATCAGTTAATACTTCAACCCTGCCGCCAGAGCTTTCTGCAATTTTCATAGCCTCAGCAACCACCGATTGTTTTGGTGCCCACTTACCAGCTGGAGTTGCAACCACAACATGTGCTCCCATTCTTGCACCCATAATTAACCAAGCTGCCGCCACATTATTTCCATCTCCGATATATACAAATTTACGACCAGTTAAATCCTTACCAAATTTTTCTCTAATTGTTACCCAATCAGCTAACAATTGAGTTGGATGATCATCATCGGTTAATGCATTAATTACTGGGATGCTGGCATATTTACCAAGCTCTTCAACATCAGATTGAGCAAATGTTCTAACAATTAATGCACTGCAAAATCCAGAGATTATCTTGGCGGTATCAGAGATCGTCTCGCCTCGGCCAATTTGCAGATCATCAGAACGTAAAAAAATAGGGGACCCACCCAGGTGGGCAACTGCAGTCTCAGATGCAATGCGAGTTCTGGTTGAGGATTTGGTCATATAAATTGCCACAGTTTGTTTTGCCAAAGTTTTCTTCGCACGCAGCGGTTTTTCAGCAAACTTTCTGGCGGTGGTGAGCAGCTTCTCAATATCTGCTTTAGACAGATCTGAGGTACGCAGGAGATCCTTAAGTGGTCTGCTCATTGGTAAATGGTAGGCGATAAAATTGGATTAGGATTTGGCTATGGGTTTTCTAGATGATTTACGAGGTAAATCAGGCAAAACTGGCTTACTGGAAAAAGAAGTTTTAGCACCTACCGATGAGGGTGATCATGAACGGTTCTCCCATTATGTTGATAAAAACAAGATCACCGAATCTGCAGTTACTGGAAAGCCTGTCCGCGCTTTGTGTGGCAAAAAATGGATTCCAAATCGCGATCCACAAAAATTCCCAGTGTGTCCAACATGTAAAGAGATTCACGCCCGCTTAAAGTAATTTCTCAGTTAAAACCGATACCCTAAAATTCATGAGGGCACGGAAAATATTAATTACCACAGCTGCACTCTCACTCATTTTCTCAACCCTAGCCCCAGCATCTGCAAATAACCCACCTCGTCGGATTCTTTCAGGATGGTTACCAGATTATTCATTATCAAGAAATCTTCCAACAGTTGAAGGCAATTTAGATTTAATTCGGGATATTTCACCATTTTGGTATGGCTTAACTGGTGCCACAACAATAAAAGATAAGTACGCACTTGGTCGGTACACAACTCCAAAGACCACGGTGATTGCTAGATTGAAATCTAATGGTTTGATTTTACTACCAACAATAACTGATGATACAAAAAAGTTGGTCCTTGCAGGTTTGTTGGCAAATCCAACTACCAGAACAAGTATCGTGCAATCCATTAAAGACTTAGTTCTTCGACATAATTATGATGGTATTGATTTAGATTTTGAAGTTTTTTATACGCAAGATGGTAGATCTACATGGGCAACAACCAAACCAAATTGGATCGCATTTATAAAAGAGTTGTCAGCAGAGTTGCGCCAGCAGGGCAAACTTCTTTCAGTAACAACACCACCAGACTTTGCACCTGAAACAAAGCGAGCAGGTAATTGGGTTTTTTCTTGGGCTGAAATTGGACCACATATTGATCGATTAAGAATTATGGCTTATGACTTTTCAACTGTTAGACCAGGTCCAATTGGACCACTGCCTTGGAGTGAAGATGCAGTTAAGTATGCGGTAACTCAGATGCCAGCCTCTAAAGTGTTTTTAGGCATTCCAGGTTATGGCCGAGATTGGATTACAAAAGTAGAGGGAGTATGTCCTAAAGATTTTGCTAGCTCGGTAGTAGTTGGTGCAAAAGCTGCTGTTGTTATGCGATCAGCGGTGGCGCTTGCAACAAGTAATAACGCCGCAATTACCTACAACCCAACACATGCTGAATCAACTTTTACCTATAAAAAAGCTTATGTTGATCCAACTAACTCGGCTAGCTTTTGTACCGCAACTAGAACAGTGTGGTTTCCAGATGAGAAAAGTTACACAGCAAGAACCAACTTAGTAGGTAAGTATCGCATCGGCGGGATTGCGGTCTGGACCTTTGGAATGGAAAATACTGCAGCAATTACTGCAGTTAGAGATATTGCCAAATCAATCGCACCCGATCAGGTAGTAGGCACAATTGCCACTGATTTAGAGCAGATTGCTTACGGTTCACTGTTTAACCTAACTGGCACCTTTAAACTGCCAGATAAATCCCCTATTCCCTCACTAAATGTCAGATTTGAAATTAAAAATAGTAGTGACAGTAGTTGGCGAACCTTAGCTGCTGGGGTAACTGATGCCTCTGGCGTTATTGCACTACCGGTAATTGTTGGCCAAAAGAGTGAGATCAGATTGGTTTCGGAAGGCAGCTGGGAGAGAGCAGAGGGTAAGACAAGTGAAAAAACTATTACAGTAATTCCAAAGGTTAAATTAGATCTGCCAGCATCCATCAAAGCCAACAGTATTTACACAATTACTGGACAGGTATCACCGAAGAGTGCTGACATTAAGTTAACAGTTAAGCAAGATGGTAAGCAGATTGGGGATTTGATTACAGATGCCAACGGCAGCTTTACCTTTAAAGCCAAAGCTGTGCCGCAAGGGTTGACTACTTTCCAGGTAGTAATTGCAGCCGGCAGTAAGAATGCCGCCGGTGTTAGCGATGAGATTACGGTTTTAGTTAGATAATAGGCGTATGAGCTCTCAGACCCAGGTTGAAGAAACTTTGGATTTGAGTAAGTTCTTTGACAATCTTTGGGTAACAATTGTTTGGGATGACCCAGTAAATTTGATGAATTACGTGACCTATGTGTTTATAAAACTTTTTGGTTTTTCAAAAGAAAAAGCTCATGAGTTAATGATGCAGGTTCATACGCAAGGCAAAGCGGTTGTTTCATCTGGAACAAGAGAAGAGATGGAACGGGCAGTTCAGCAATTACATGAACATGGCTTATGGGCAACATTGCAAAGAGATGATCATGGGCGAGTTTAAGGGCACGGCAGCAAGTGGTGATTTATCTGTTGCACTAAGCAATGATGAACTTCATATTCTGATTAATCTAGTTGAACAACTACTTGAGTTATTAGGTGAGCGAAACTTCACTCATCACTACCAATCAGATGATCCATTTGCTCAGTTAATGGCTGCCACACTTGGCAACATTCAATCTCCAATTGAGCAGCCCGATGATCCTGTGCTTCGTCGATTATTACCAAATGGATATGCAGATCCTGAAAGTGCGGCGGAGTTTCGCAAATACACCGAAGGATCCCTACGCACTCTTAAACAAAAGCACCTGCTATACCTGCGCGAGCAACTAGTTTTTCCAGTAGATCATGAGCTACCCAAGGCTGACATCTCGATAACAGACCCAGCCCAGTGGTTGATCGCAATTAATGATCTGCGCATCGCGCTGGCAGTTAGATTAGAGATTGATGAGGATGGATATAAGAAGTATGAATTAATGCCAGATTCAGATCCACAAAAGCACCTATACGCTGTTTATTACTGGCTTGGCGGCATTCAAGAGAATTTGATAAGCCACCTTTAAAATAAAAAAAGCGGGACCAATTTCTTGGCCCCGCTTTTTCATTAAAGAGAATTAAGCGTCTTCCTTCATTCCCTCAGCTACGGATTTCATCTTTGCAATCTTTAGGATTGTTAGACCAAATACGCATTTAGCTGCTACATCTGCAATTGTGTAACCGATTTGACGGTTAACAAATGCATTTGGATCCAGCGCGTCTGATCCCAAAATTGGAAGCAGGTAAGCGATTGGATATACGCCCCATGTTGCGATCAAAAGCAAACGTAGGCGACCAATGGTTGCAGCTACGCCAGCTGGTTGACGATCTAGGGACTTTGAAAGCTCGACGAACAATACATACAGAATGTATAGGAAAGGTATTGTTGATAGAACACCCCAAAGAATCTTGGTGTTGTTATCAGTTGAAATCTCACCTGGGTAACCAAGTGCGATCATTGCAACTGCAGCTGGTACTAAGCGGTTGATCAATGAAGAAGCCGCTGCCTTAGCAAGAGCTAGTACTGCTACCACCTCAACTAGTAGAAGAGGTACAGTAAGGATCCAGTCAACGTAGCGATATCCTTCGTTGAAGTCACCCTTTCCAGTTCCTACCTTTATTGCGCCATCTACATATGAACTCTCAAATGAATTGAAAATTCTCCAGTAGTGGTATGCCGCAATGAATGTAACCATTGATGACATAACAAGGGCAGTACGGTATTTAGGAAGTACCCGTGATTGTGAAACTAGTGTGTAGATAGTGCAAGCAAGCATTGACACAAGTCCAAATGAAAGGACGTTGTATACCAGCCCGAACTGATCTGCATTAAGTGCAATTGAGTTCATCTAAATAAGCCTCCATAGGCATTTAGTTTGCTCATATCCTTTTGGATATTAGCCGGCACACTTTCATAACCTCATATGTAAGCTATGACAGAAGTGCTTGGGTAAAGGGTGCTGCCTACTGGCTAGTCCATCAAGCCAATTGACCCCAATTTCTCTTGAATTTTTAAGATTTATCTATATTAAATGGGGGCAAATCGGACATCAAGTGAGGATTGTCCGGTAAGAAGGGATATCAGGCAGCGCCATTTAGACTTACACAAATGGCAACCTCTCAGATACCAAGCAAGAGTGCACCGATTGGAATCTTTGATTCTGGGGTTGGTGGCTTAACTGTTGCCAGGGCAATTATCGATCAATTGCCTGGTGAATCAATCCTCTACCTAGGCGATACCGCACGTGGGCCTTACGGCACTCGCCCATTAGCTCAAGTTCGAGAGTTTGCCTTAGAGATTATGGATCAACTAGTTGCAGCTGGGGTCAAAGCGATTGTGATTGCTTGCAATACTGCAAGTGCTGCGATGTTGCGAGATGCCAGAGAGCGATATCAAATTCCCGTTGTTGAAGTTATTCAACCTGCAGTAAGACGAGCGGTCTCAGCAACTAGAAGTGGCAAGGTTGGCGTGATTGGCACCAATGCCACGATCGACTCCAAGGCGTATCTAGATGCTTTTGCTGCTGCGCCGCAATTGAGTATTACCTCAAAAGCCTGCCCACTTTTTGTTGAGTATGTTGAAAGCGGTAGGACATCAGGTGATGAGATAACCAAAGTAGCCGAGGATTATTTAAATCCAATGAAGAGTGCTCAAATCGACACTCTAGTTTTAGGCTGTACTCACTATCCATTGTTAACTGGCGTCATCTCATATGTGATGGGAAATAATGTGACCCTAGTTTCGAGTGCAGAGGAGACAGCAAAAGATCTATTTCGCACCCTGGTGGAGGCGGATTTGCTAAGTGATCAACCGAATCAGGTGAGCCATCGATTTGTGGCAACTGGAGATCCCGATAAGTTTGCTACCTTGGCTAGAAGATTTCTAGGACCTGAAGTTTTAACTGTTAGCAACAAGATTTAATTTT
>WLEM01000026.1 GCA_009704285.1 Actinomycetota bacterium | reverse complement strand
CCCTTAGCAATTGCAATCTCTTCAACCGCTTTAATCAGTGCTCTACCAACCCCACCGCCTCTAACCTTTGGATCCACATAAAGATCCTCTAAATAACAAAAATCCTCAACCGCCCAAGTTGATGGGCGAAATATGTAATGGGTAAATCCAACAACTTGGCCATCTTTTTCTGCCAGCAAACCATTTATATTAAACTCAGAGTTAATTCGATTCCACGTTAATTCATACTGCTCATCAGATAACTTTGATTTGTAGAAAACGATGTACTCTTTAAATAACTCAAGCCAGCGGGGCTTATCAGATTGGGTGATGGGGCGAATCTTTATACTCATGGTGCAAGCCTACCTCGTAGAGAATTAGCTGGGCAATCCTTGATTAGAACTGAAGCGGTGTATTGTTTTGCTATCTAAGTAATGTAACTCTTAAGGTGATCAAAAGGAGTGATTAAATTGTGTGATCAAGTAATTTGTAGAAAGTGCCAAAAACCAACCTGGTCTGGTTGTGGTCAGCATATTGAACTAGCACTTGCTAATGTGGCAAAAGCTGATCGATGCCAAGGTCATGCTGATGATCCTAAAAAACCAAATTTGTTCACTCGATTATTTAGCCGTTAATTACTCTGGTGCATATCAAGCTGGTACAAGCAGCGGCTACTGAGGCAGAGCGACTTCGAACCCTGCGCCTGGCAGCATTAAAGGATGCTCCTTATGCATATGGAGCTGAGTATGAGGTTGATAAAGAAAAACCTATTACCTTTTGGCAACAATTACTGGCGGACTCAAATTGGTTTTTCACCTCTATAGATGGTGTTGATATTGGTTTGATCGGAGTAGAAAAAGCTACCGAGGATCGGGGCAGTGATTGTTGGATTTTTGGCTGGTGGATTGAGCAATCATTTCGTGGGCAGGGTGTAACGGCTTTGATGTTAAGTGAGATAGATAAATTCTGTCTTGAAAACAAATGGCTCAAACAGGGATTAGGTGTATGGCCAGAAAACAAACGTGCCATTGCCGCCTACCTTAAGTTGGGTTTCATTGAAGGTGGTAAACCAATTCCAAGTAGATCAAAACCCGGCCAGCTATATCTTCCAATGTATCGAAATCTAAGTATTTAACTCAATTAGTAAATAGGATATTGGCATGGCTAAGAAAGATGTTGATGCTTATATCTCTGCGCAAGCAGAGCCAGAGCGGACATTATTAAAGCAAATGCGCAAAATTATCTTAGAGGTTGAGCCATCTTTAAAGCAGGGCATTTCATATGGAATTCCAGCCTTTAAATTAGATGGCGATGTAGTTTGTGGAATTGCTGCACGAAAAACTGGTTGCTCCTTTTATCCTTTTAGTGGCTCAGTACTCGCTGCTTTAAAGACTGATTTAGTCAAATATAAGCAAACGAAAAGTGCTCTGCACTTTGATACGCCATTACCAAAAACATTAGTGCGCAAATTGATGACACAGCGGATGGTTCAGATAATGGTCAAAAAGAAGCGCAGGTGAAGTTGTAGAATCTAGCCATGAAGAAGGATCACAAAACCTCAAATTCAAATTGTGATATCCCGCAAAGTGAGCTTGATAGATATGAGAAATTAGATCGAGAGTGGCGAGAGTACAACATCGCTGCCCCCGCAAGACGTGCCTTGGTAGATGCTCGGTTGTATAAGGTTTCAGATCTGCGAAAGATCTCTCAAACTGAATTAGAGAATTTACATGGCATGGGCAAGAGCGCCATTGCCAGATTAAAAGTTTTGATGAATGCTAAAAAAATTAAGTTTCGTCCGTGAAAGGTTTTTTAATCTGGTTTATTAAACTCTTTACCAATCGTAGGACTTGGGTTAGACAGATTGTTGTTGCATCCCTTGCCTCCACTACCGCCTGGTTAATAGGTGATTCCCTAGTATTTAAAGGTGGCTTAGTAGCAGCGATTGTTTGTGCATTAAGTATTCGAATCTCACTTTATAAATCAGTAAGAGAGGGTTTAGGGCAGATTGTTGGAACGGCAATAGGGGCTGGGGTTGCCCTACTTACAGTTCACTACTTCTCCTTTGGACCAATTGCGATTGGCATGACAGTGCTGCTTTGCTCAGTTGTGGCTAGGGGATTGCGGCTTGGTGAGGTGGCCTCGGTAAATGTGCCAGTTACCGCATTAATTGTTATTGGCCCAGGAATCTCAGGCTCTACAGCAGAACATAGATTAATTTCCACATTAATTGGCGCGGCGGTTGCGATAGTTTTTTCATATTTCTCCCATGCAAATACCCCAGCAGGTCGAACTGTTAATCAAATTTCAAGATTAGGTAAACGTGGTGCTGAATTAATTAGTGAGATGGCAGAGGGAGTAGCTGGTGGATTTTCGCAAAAGCAGGCGGGTGCTTGGTTGGCCAAGGCAAGATTATTGGTGGAGGAGATACCAAGTTTAAGATCCCAAGCAATTGAAGCTAGAAGATATGCCAAGTGGTCACCACTTGCTGAGGTTGATCAAGCTGAGGCTTTATATATACAAGGTGTAGCAATTGAACATATGGTGGTGCAAATTCGCAGTATGGCTAGAACCTTATTTGACTCAACCTTGGACCCTAATCGAAAAGAGAGTATTGATAGACAAATTGCATTTGCTCTATCAGCAACCAGTAGCGCAATTACCGAAAAGCTAGAGTTAATTGAATCAAAGGTCAGGGATAAACAGATCGATAATATTGCAAAGGATCTACGCCTTGCTGCTGATAACTTTACTGAGGAGATAATTGCAAAGGCGGAGGAGTTACCTAGAACTCAATTTGTTCGGTGTATCTCACTAGTTTCACAGATGAAGATAATTGCAAACTCATTAGATGAGAGCTCACCTGCCTTATATTCAGTTGCTACCCCTGGAGAGCCGATCAGTGTGAAGGTAATCGGTAGTTCACCCATTAGTAGATTAAGCAAGGCAAGCCTTGTGCTCTCAAATGCAATCAGAAGCTTTTTGCGCAGATAGGATAGGAATATGAGCGAAGCAGAACTAAAAGCATTAGCCAGTGATTACCAAGCAGCTACTGAAGTTTTTCTAGCAGCCTATGCCAAGTTGGATCCAGCTGATTTAGATAAACCAAAAAGTGATGGTTGGAATCCACGGCAGGTAATTCACCACCTAGCCGATAGTGAATCACAATCCTGCGCTCGCTTAAAGAGATTAATCGCAGAGCCTGGCACCATCATCCAGGGTTATGATGAAAATAAATGGGCACAAAATCCCACTTTGGGGTATCTAGTTCTACCAATTGAGGCATCCCTTGCTTTGTTTAAGGCCTCTCGTGCGGCATCTCTTGAAATTATAAAGCGATTAGAGGTTTCAGATCTTTCAAAATCTGGCACTCACACTGAAAGTGGTGCTTATGATCTTCGAAAATGGTTTAAAAGTTACATAAACCATCCAAAGGATCACGCAAATCAGCTATTAGCCAATTAACTCCGCGTTGGTGTATTTACGTTGTGGATGTTTACAAATATCATCATTTAAAGTTTTAGCACAATTAGAGCAGAGCAAATTCAAAGAGTTACATGGTGGCTGCGGACAGTCGTAAAAGCGATTTGCTGGGGCATTACATTTTTCACAATTAGCAATTGATTTTGTCTTATCACTAAACTCAATCGACATTCGATTATCAAAGGTATAGAGCGCACCCTCCCAAAGTCCATCATCACCAAACTCTTTGCCGTAGGTAAAGATGCCACCATCAATTTGATAAACCTCTTTAAAGCCCCGAGTTTTCATAACCGAGGATAAAACCTCGCACCTAATTCCACCGGTGCAGTAGGTAACTACCGGCTTATCTTTAAGATGGTCATACTTGCCACTATCAAGCTCGGCAACAAAATCTCTTGTCGTTGATGTATTTGGAATAACTGCATTTTTAAATCTTCCCACCTGTGCTTCAAAGGCATTTCGACCATCAAAGAAAACTACATCATCGCCATGTTTTGCTACTAGTTCATCAACCTGAGCAGGCTTTAAATGTTTGCCACCACCAATAACACCATTTTTATCAACTTTAATCTCATCAGGATTTCCAAAGGCAACTAACTCAGCTCTAACTTTGACACTCAACTTTGGAAAATCATTTCCAGTGCCATCTGACCACTTAAATTTCATCTTGGCAAAACCTTCATATGATCTGGTTTGTCTTATGTATTTCTTTAAATCATTTATATCCCCACCCAAGGTGCCATTTATGCCATGGGGTGAAACAATAATTCGCCCCTTTAGATTTAATCCTTCACATAGATTTTTCTGCCAGATCTTTATCGCAGCTGGATCTGATAGTGGGGTGAAGGTGTAATAGAGGATCACCTTAGGTAAATTCATAACTAAATTTTATCCTTAACCTGAATCAGGTGAAATTCACGCTCAAATTTCAGTCAATCCCAAAAAAATCCCCCCTTAACTCACCCCAATTAGGGGGTGATGCCGCTACTAAAAAACGGCCTTTTGCCTCACCCTTGAGCCATGGCGAAGAACCCAATCTCCTCACCCTCAGTTCGCAGCGCCACCACCTCTGCCCTTGAATCGGCAATTGAGCGAGGGGATATTGATTTTATTTATCAGATGTTTGCCAATACCGCCAGAGAATTAGCCCAAACCGGTCAAGGTAAACAATTAATTAAGTTGTCAAAGTACGCTGGCGATCAATCATTAGAGGGTAAAGCTCTTCAAAAAGCATTTGCGCTGATGGGTTACTTAGTTGAATTAGATTATGTGAGTGCTCAGGCAATTGCATTAGAACTGGAGATTGAAAAAAATAAAACAAAAATTCAAGACTTTTTAGAGAAACTTATTGCCTATACACGCTCCTTTATTTGTTTTGCAGAAGGTGATCTAGTTAAAGCTAGAGAACAAATTGATACAGCACTTAATACACCAGTATTAACAACCGATCTAGAGGGAATAGATAAGCCTATTCTCATAAGAACAAAATCAATGATTGACCATCTATATTCAGATCTACCTGTAATGCAAGCTGCACAATCACAGGTTGAGGATTTAGTAAGCGAGTTTGGCGGGACTAACATTTCATATCACTTGATTGCTATTAAGTCCTTAAATTATTATGAAGAAGGAAATTACATAAAAGCCAATGAGTTTGCAAAAATGGGAATAGCATCAGCAGAAGCAAATGGTTTCGTAGGAATAACTGCGCCACTAGATTGTAAGTATATAGTTGCAAGAACTATGTTTGAGTTTTCTAAACTGGATCAGGCTTTAAATGAATTGAATGAATTAAAAGTTGATGCAAAACGTAATAAATCAATACTTTACTATGTTCTAGCAGAGACTTTTGCAATTAGAATTTTGACAGCCCAATCCAGAGTTTCTGAGGCTTTGGATAGGTTGAATCACCTCAACGAAGAGATAGATCCGATCTCGAAGAAAAATGATTTAGCCTGGTTGATAGATGTTACTGAGCTGTATATTCGATTTATTCTAAATGACACTGCAAGATGTAATCTTTTGATCGCTCGCTCACCAGATTTGCCTTACATTAGGCATGTTAAATCTGCTCTTACTGAAAATTCTGGTGGCAAAAGTCTTACTCGTACAGAGGTTATGGAGCTACCTGAGAGAAGCTACAAGGAGCAAATTTATAAGTATATGTATTTATCTGAATTCAAAGCAGAGGCTGGAAAGACTCCTAAATATTGGATGAAAAAGGCTTTGAACATAGGTGAAATCACTGGGTGCCGTGAATTCTTTATCAGACAAGCTGATCATCACATCAATTTGATAATTGAAATTGCTAAAGAAGAACATTCATATTACATAGAAGAATTAGCCCGAGATTGCATTAAGAGATTAAAAGAGCGTAGTGAGGCGAGCAAAGCTGGTAGTGAAGGCTTAACCACTCGTGAAATAGATGTGCTTAAGCATCTAGCCTCTGGTAAATCCCTAGAGGCAATAAGTAAAACGCTACATATCTCTAAAAATACGATGAAAACACATCTTAGAAATCTCTATCGCAAATTAGGAGTTACCGGCAGAGTTGAAGCTGTTGCTAAAGGTCAAAAACTACTTCTAATCTAAATTTTTGAAATCGGCCTTAGCGGAAGATGGGCACTTAAGTATGCGCTATCTATTAGCGCAGATTGAGCCAGCGCATCCTTTGCATCAGTTTTAACCGGCTTACCCAAATCAACTGCATCGGCAAAGGCTAGGAGTTGATAGGTGTAGGTGGAGATTGAGGGCAGATGTTCTACCCGCTTTTGTCCACCTGATTCAACAATAACTCTTGGATCTAATCCTGCCGCTACGAAATTAGGTAGGTAGACACTGCCCTTACTGCCAGTCACAGTCAGTGGGGCTTGCATGCCCTCGGTTTCAAAATCACCTTTTGCTAGAGCTGCCACACCATTTGGATACTTAAGTTGAATATATAACCTGGTATCAATCTTTCCATCGGGAGCATTTGCCTCAGCTTTTACCACCGCTGGCTCACCATCGGTGATTAGTTGACTGATCATTCGCTGACTATGGATGGCGTAGCAACCAACATCCATAAGTGAGCCCCCTGCTAAATCAAATTGCAATCTTAAATCACCCGGTTTTGGCATAGGAATTAGTAATGCTGATTCCACCTTGATTACCTCACCAATTTCACCAGATTTTATTATTGCAAGTAATCGTTGAAAGACTGGGTGGTAGTAGTAGTGAAATCCCTCCATAAAGATTTTTCCAGATTTACTAACTGCAGAAACTACCTCCTTCGCCTCAGCGGCATTGCTTGCTGATGGCTTCTCACTTAATACATGCTTACCAGCAGCTAAAGCTTTGATATTCCACGGGGCGTGGGCACTATTGTGTAGCGCGTTATAAATTACATCAATCTCTGGATCATCCAATACCTCTTG
>WLEM01000025.1 GCA_009704285.1 Actinomycetota bacterium | reverse complement strand
TTTCATAGCTACCTTTAGTTACATTGCAGGAGCTGGCTTTTCCTTGGGCAATGCCACAGACATCACACCTTTTATATTTAACTTACGAGAGATTCCAGCAATTCCAGCACTAGCTGCACTACCAGCAGGGGAGTATCCCTGGATAGTTACTCTGTCATTGATGCTAGTTGTTTATTCAGTTGTTAATTTGAATAAGGTAAATAAACTTCAGATAGATAAGAAAAGTAAACAACAGTTAGTGCTGAGATTTCTACTATTCTCAGTTTTAGGATCTGCATTACTTGCTTTTGTTTCATCAGGATCACTTATTTCTGACAATATGAACCCAGTCGGCGTAAATCCAATACGAATCAGCGCAATTGTGTTTGCTCATATAACAATTGCTTATTTGCTTATGCTTTTACTTCCTAAATTGTTTAAGAAGAAAAGTAATCAGAGTAGGCTTGAGCCATGAGCGCAAAGATTATGGATGGCAAATCCTTTGCTAAAGAGGTTCGATCTGAAGTGAAAAAACAGGTTGCTTCTCTTTCAAAGCCAGCTGGATTAGGGACAATTTTAGTAGGTGATGACCCAGGATCAATTGCCTATGTTGATGGTAAACATCGAGATTGTGCTGAGGTAGGAATTAACTCTATAAAGGTTAATCTGCCAGCAACTGCTTCAACTGATGAGGTTATCTCCTCAGTAAACAAGTTAAACAGTGACCCACTTTGCACTGGATTTATAGTGCAACTGCCACTACCAAAAGCAGTTGATACTCAAAAGGTGTTAGCTGCAATTAATCCATCAAAGGATGCAGATGGATTAACGCCAAGTAATTTAGGAAACTTAGTTTTGGGCTTTAACGCCATCACACCTTGTACACCACTGGCAATTGTGGCTCTGCTTGAACAATATAAAGTTAATATGTCTGGTCAAGAGGTATTAATTATTGGCCGGGGAACCACCGTAGGAAGACCTTTGTCTATATTGCTATCCCAAAAACCTCATAACGCGACAGTGACACTTGCACACTCTGCTACCAAAAACCTAAATCAATTATTGCAAAAGGCTGATGTAGTTATCTCTGCAATTGGCTCTGCACACCTACTCAAAGCTGAAATGTTTAAAAAAGGCGCAGTCGTAGTAGATGTTGGAATTACAAGAGTAGGCAATCAACTACTTGGAGATATTGATCCAGAGGTTGTAAACACTGCCTCACTTTTTGCGCCAATGCCAGGTGGTATTGGTCCAGTTACTAGAGTTATGTTGCTTAAAAATCTTATTCAATTGGCAAATAATGAAAGATAGTTTTACTCTAGATCAGGTTCGAAGAATCTCACTAGTTGTGGTTGTCATTGGATTGATCATTGGCATTAGTGGCGCGGTAAGAACTGGGTCGATAATTTTATCTTTGGGAGCAAGCGCGTTTTCTTTGGCCAGATACTCTCAGCAAAAAGTGAAGCGAAATATTGAATTAATTCTGCCAATTATGATCTGCATCATGTTGTTTGGATTAGCCCTTTCCCTGCCCAACGCTAGGTAACCTTGCGGATTTAGTTGATTGGCCCAAGATCAGTAATATTGGGCATCACCTGCGAGAGGATTCAATGAGTAGATCTGGGAAAGTAACCGTTGTAGGAGCTGGGTTCTATGGATCCACAACCGCACTACGACTTGCTGAATATGATGTTTTTGAAACAGTGGTCTTAACCGACATTTTAGAAGGCAAATCTGAGGGTTTAGCACTAGATATTAATCAATCAAGATCTATCGAAAATTTTGAAACTAAAGTAATTGGCGCAACCACTACGGCTGATGGTGCTGGCTATGAAAAAACTGCAAACTCGGATGTTGTTGTAATTACTGCAGGATTGCCTCGCAAACCAGGTATGAGCCGAATGGATTTAATTGGCGTCAACGCTGGCATAGTTCGCGGAGTTGCTGAAAATATTGCAAAGCACTCACCAAATGCGGTGATCATCGTAGTTTCAAATCCACTAGATGAAATGACTGCCCTTGCTCAGATTGCAACCAAATTTTCATATAACAAGGTAATGGGTCAGGCTGGCATGTTAGATACTGCACGCTTCACCAATTTTGTTGCTGAAAAATGTGGTGTAACAACTGCATCGGTAAAGACTTTAACTCTTGGCTCACATGGAGAAACTATGGTGCCAGTCCCAAGTCGCTGCACAGTAAATGGCAAACCACTTGCTGATGTTTTATCTGCTGATGAGATAAAGGATTTAGTAGACCGAACTAGAAATGGTGGCGCTGAGATTGTGGCACTGCTCAAAACTGGATCTGCCTATTACGCTCCATCTGCAGCAGCAGCTCGAATGGCCAAGGCAGTAATTACCGATTCAAATGAGGTAATGCCGGTGTGTGCATGGGTTAATGGTGAGTATGGAATTACTGGTGTCTATCTAGGTGTAGAAGCTCAGATCGGTAAAAACGGTGTCAATAAAGTAGTAGAAACGAAATTAACCGCTGATGAGCTAACTTCCTTAAAGGCTGCAGCAGAGGCTGTGCGAACAAAACAAGCAGATGTTAAAGATCTATAAGCGAGGAGAAAAGTTATGAATAAGATCAAAGTAGAGGGCACAGTAGTTGAATTAGATGGCGATGAGATGACTCGCATCATCTGGCAGTTCATCAAAGACTCTTTGATCTTGCCATACCTTGATATAAATCTTGAGTACTACGACCTTGGAATTGAGTATCGAGATAAGACAGATGATCAGGTAACTATTGACTCTGCCCATGCAATTCAAAAACACGGCGTGGGAGTCAAATGCGCAACCATCACACCGGACGAGGCCCGAGTTGAAGAGTTTAAGTTAAAGAAGATGTGGAAGTCTCCAAATGGGACTATTCGTAACATTTTAGGTGGCGTAATTTTCCGCGAACCAATCATTATTAAAAATGTTCCACGATTGATTCCGCACTGGACAAAGCCAATTGTGATTGGCCGACATGCATTTGGCGATCAATACCGAGCAACAGATTTCAAGGTACCAGGGGCTGGAAAGCTAACCGTGACCTTTACTCCTACCGATGGCTCAAAGCCCATGGAGTTTAATGTTTTTGATTTCCCATCATCAGGTGTTGCTATGGCTATGTATAACCTTGATGATTCAATTCGAGATTTTGCCAGAGCATCATTTAATTATGGCCTGATTCGAAAGTATCCAGTCTTTTTATCAACTAAAAATACAATTCTGAAAGCCTATGATGGTCGATTCAAGGATATTTTTGCTGAGGTTTTTGAGAAAGAGTTTAAAACCGAGTTTGCCAAAAACAATCTTGAGTATGACCACAGATTAATTGATGACATGGTTGCCACCTCACTTCGCTGGGAGGGTGGCTATATCTGGGCTTGTAAGAATTATGACGGCGATGTTCAATCTGACACTGTTGCGCAAGGTTATGGATCTCTTGGTTTGATGACATCTGTTTTGATGACACCAGATGGCAAAACTGTTGAGGCAGAGGCAGCTCATGGCACAGTTACTCGTCACTATCGTGATCACCAAGCAGGTAAGGCAACCTCTACAAACCCAATCGCATCAATCTTTGCGTGGACTCAGGGATTAGCACATCGCGCAAAACTTGATAACACACCAAAGGTTGCTGAGTTTGCTAAAACTCTAGAGCGAGTTTGTATTGAAACAGTTGAAAGCGGAAAGATGACAAAGGATCTTGCATTACTGATTAGCAAAGATGCACCATGGCTTAATACCCAAGAGTTCTTGGCTGCAATTGATGATAATTTGAAGAAGGCAATGGCTTAATTTCTTAATAAAAAAAGCCCCACTCAAAACGAGTGGGGCTTTTTAATTTTCTACTTAGTTCAACCTCTTGCCGGTGGAGGCATCAAATAGGTGCACTACCTCTTGATTAACGCCAACAGTAACTGTTTGACCAGGCTTAGGTGGATTCTTTGGATCCCATCTAATAATTACCTGACCTAACTCCTCAGTGGTGTTAGCAAACTTAAGTGATTTATCAACTGGCTTGCCATAAACAAATGCATCAGCACCAAGCTCTTCAACCACCTCAACAGCTACCTCAAAACCAGTTGTAGCTGGCATGAAACCTTCTGGCCTAATACCAACTGTTACCGATGAACCACCAGATGTTGGCACGTTAATTGCTAGGTTACCCAGCATTGCTTTGCCACTTACAACTGGTGCGGTTAATAGATTCATTGCTGGGGAGCCAATAAAGCCAGCCACAAATACATTTTGTGGTTTTTCATAAAGATTTCTAGGGGTATCAACTTGTTGCAACAAGCCATCCTTAAGTACGGCAACTCGATCACCCATTGTCATAGCTTCAACCTGATCATGGGTTACATAAACAGTTGTGATTCCAAGTCGGCGTTGAAGGGCCGCAATTTGAGTACGGGTAGCAACACGAAGCTTTGCATCCAAGTTTGATAATGGCTCATCCATTAGGAAGACCTGTGGTTCGCGGACAATTGCTCGACCCATCGCTACACGCTGGCGTTGACCACCAGATAGTGCCTTTGGTTTACGATCTAAGTAATCCTCTAAATCTAATAATTTTGCCGCCTCTAATACTCGTCTTGCGCGCTCCTCTTTTGCTACACCAGCAATTTTTAATGCGAAGCCCATATTTTCAGCAACTGACATATGTGGGTATAGCGCGTAGGACTGAAAGACCATTGCGATATCTCGATCTTTAGGTGCAACATTTGTTACATCTTTATCACCGATTCGAATAGATCCAGTATCGATCTCCTCTAATCCAGCTAACATTCTTAATGAGGTTGATTTACCACAACCAGATGGTCCAACTAAAACTAGAAACTCACCATCATTAACGGTTAGATCTAATTTATCTACTGCAGGTTTTGTAGTTCCCGGATAGATTCGGGATGCTTGTGAGAATACAACTGATGCCATGGTTCTTTACTCCTTCTCCGGGCAGGTACGTGCCCGACGATCCGTTGGATGAAGGTCTCACGGTTGTGAGAGT
This sequence comes from Actinomycetota bacterium, assembly GCA_009704285.1. The sequence goes on along the minus strand of WLEM01000025.1, from coordinate 2,050 downwards.
TGGCAAAGGTTACGACACAATGGCAAAAAAGGGGAAGGGGCGCACTTTTTGCGCTCACGGGGCCGGTGATCTGCGCAGTTAGATACCATTGGAGATATGGCCGAAGGTGCATTAATAAGCATTGCGATCGTTTTGGGCCTAATAGCGCTGGGCGGAATCTTTGTCGCCGCCGAGATCGCTCTGATCTCCCTGCGTGAGTCTCAGGTTAAGCAGATCTCAGGTAAGGGCAAACGTGGCGCTCGGGTGGCAAAGCTTGCCGGTAACCCAAATCGTTTCTTAGCTGCAGTCCAGGTTGGTATCACTTTGTGTGGATTCTTATCAGCTGCCTTGGGTGCTGAGCAATTAGGTGTTTATGTAATTCCAAGATTGGAATCACTTGGGCTTTCTGCCGGCAGCAGTGAGATTATTTCAATTATCGGTATTACCTTAGTAATTGTTTATATCTCCTTGGTCTTTGGTGAGTTGGTTCCTAAGAAATTAGCTTTGTATAAAACTGAAAGTATTGCGCTCGCTACTGCATCAATTGTTGATCGAGTTGCCATTATTTTTAGACCAATCATTTGGCTGCTTTCACACTCATCTGATCTAATTGTTAAACTCTTTGGTATTACCTCAAAGAGTGAGCGCAATCAGATATCTGATATTGAATTAATGGATTTAGTAAGTGGTCATGCAGATTTAACTAAAGAGGAGCGAGAGATCGTTGAAGAGGTATTTAACACCAGCGATCGATTACTCCATGAGGTAATGGTGCCAAGAACTGAGGTTGATTTCCTTGATGCCTCATTGAGTATCTCTGCGGCTCGAAAGCTTGCTGTAGAGCTTGCTCACTCACGTTATCCAGTTGTCCGAGGAAGTAGTGATGAGGTTATTGGATTTCTACATGTTAGAGATCTGCTAAATCCTAAGTTGGATGATGCGCAGATTACTATCATGGAGATGGTCCGAAATGTTATTTTCTTACCAGGAACTAAAGGTGTGCTGCCCGCGTTAACTGAGATGCGTAGCAAGCGCCAACATATTGCAATTGTCTTAGATGAGTACGGCGGCACCGATGGCATAGTTACTTTAGAGAATTTGGTGGAGTGCTTAATTGGTGAAATTCAGGATGAGTATGACGGTCATGAAACCCAGCCAAATTTGCAGCAACGCACAGGTGAAATGGAGATTGATGGCCTAATCTCACTTGAAGATTTACAGGATCAAACCGGTATACAACTACCGGAGGGTCCATATGAAACGGTGAGTGGTTTTGTGATGCATAAGTTAGGCCGGATTGCACAGGTTAATGATGTGGTTCGAGTTGATGATGCGCGCTTTACAATTGTCAGCATGAGTGGCAAGCGGGTTGGACAACTTCTACTGTCTCGAGATGATGTGAAAAAGTGAGTAAAAAGCGAGTTTTATCTGGAATTCAACCAACCCATGACTCATTTCATTTAGGCAATTACTTAGGTGCAATCAAACAGTGGGTGGAGCTACAAAGAGAAAACGATGCTTTTTACTGCGTCGTTGATCTTCATGCATTAACTGTTGAAACCGATCCTAAATTATTGGAAAAACGTACACTTCTATCTGCAGCCCAGTTAATTGCGATCGGTGTGGATCCAAAACTTTGTACGTTGTTTATTCAATCTCATGTACCAGCTCATAACCAATTAGCGTGGGTGCTTGAGTGCATTACCGGATTTGGTGAAGCCGGACGCATGACACAATTTAAAGATAAGTCACAAAAGGGTGGTACTGATCGAACCAATGTTGGTCTGTTCACCTATCCAATCTTGCAAGCAGCAGACATTTTGCTTTATCAAGCAGATTTTGTTCCAGTCGGTGAAGATCAACGTCAGCACATTGAGTTGACCCGGGATTTGGGCCAAAGATTTAACAGTAAATACAAAGAGGTCTTTAATATTCCAGCTGCCCAAATTATTAAGTCACTGGCAAAAATTAATGACCTACAAGATCCAAACTCTAAGATGAGTAAATCTGCAGCCTCGATGTCGGGTGTAATTGAGCTTTTGGATTCACCGGATGCAACTATCAAGAAATT
>WLEM01000024.1 GCA_009704285.1 Actinomycetota bacterium | reverse complement strand
GACTCAGGTGCGACGTAGGCTTCAATTCCGATAATTGGTTTTACCCCAGCCGCCTTAGCTAATTTATGAAATTCAAAAGCACCAAAGACATTTCCGTGATCTGTAATCGCAATGGCTGGCATCTCTTGCCTTGCAACCTCAGCGACTAACTCAGAAATTTTTGCAGCACCATCTAGCATTGAGTATTCGGTGTGCACATGAAGATGCACAAAACTCTCGGTGGTTTTTGAGGCTTCGGCTGAATTAGGCATGGGTGGCGAGATTACTACTGAGCGATATTTCTAGCGGGAAATATCTGAAAGTACCTCTAATGAGCGTGTCAGATCGGCTGGGTACTCAGCGGTGAAGGAAAGACGCTGGCCATTTGCCGGGTGATCAAAACCAAGTTGTTTGGCGTGCAGCCAAGGCCTTGAGATGTTCAAACGTTTTGCTAAGGCTGGATCTGAGCCGTATGTGAGATCTCCAACTAGCGGATGATGCAGCGCAGCAAAATGAACTCTAATTTGATGTGTGCGGCCAGTTTCAAGTTCAATCTCTAGCAAGGTGACCGCTGGAAAAACCTCTAATGTTTTGTAGTGAGTAATACTTGGTTTTCCATCTGCTACAACTGCAAATCGATAATCTTCCCTTGGGTGACGATCTATTGGTGCATCAATTGTGCCAACTGTTGGATCTATATGACCCTGAGCTAAAGCATGGTAGACCTTTGTGACAGTTCTATTTCTGAACTGATCCTTAAGATTTGCATATGCAATTTCATTTTTTGCAACTACCATCAATCCTGAAGTTCCAACATCTAATCGGTGGACAACACCTTGGCGTTCGGCTGAGCCAGAGGTTGCCAGTTGATAACCAGCAGCAAAAATCGCACCAACCACTGTTGCACCTTGCCAGCCAGGGCTTGGATGCGCAGCAATTCCGACCGGCTTATCGATAACAATTAAATACTCATCATCATAAACAACCTTCAACCCATCTATAGGGGTTGCAACCAATTTTGCGGCAGCTTTAGCTGCTGGAAGCAAAATCTCTAATTGATCATTAGAGCTAACTCGATCAGATTTTCCAACTGGCCTGCCGCCCGTTGTTACTTCACCAGATTCAATCAAACCAACAATTACATTTCGAGAAAGCCCCAGCAGTCTAGAAAGAGCGGCATCTACCCGCTCTTGATTCAAACCCTCTGGAACAGAAACACTGCGAAGTTCGCGTTCGCTCACTTTGAATCCTCATTCTTACTAAATGGAATGTTTCGCCAACTAAGTAGTGCAATTAATATTGCAGCACTTACTACTGCCATATCGGCAACATTAAAGACTGGCCAGTTTGGAAGTTGGATCCAATCAACTACCTCACCTTGCAATGCCCCTGGATCTCTAAAGATACGATCAGTTAGATTTCCAAATATTCCCCCTAAAGCCAGGCCAAGTGCTATCGCCCACCCAGTTGAGGTAACTTTCCTTGCATAGTAGAAAATTGATGCAGCGACGATCATTGCAAAAGATGATAAAAAAATTGTGCCACTACTGGCAATGCTAAAGGCAGCGCCTGAGTTGAATACCAGTTTTAATTGTAAGAAAGTTCCTAAAATCTGTTTTGGCTGACTGGATAAGTACTCAAGAGCTAAAGTTTTAGTTACATAATCCAATACAAATACAATTAAAGCGGTAACCGCCAACCATTTACGCTGAATTAAGTTCAGCGTCGTTCCTCTTTCTGCTTGCAGACCATACAAAGTGTTGCACGTGGAAATACTTGTAATCTCGCTTTGCCAACAAAATTGCCACACTCTTCACATTTGCCATAGGTCTTGTTTTCGATTCGGTCTAATGCACGTTCAGTTTGTTGGACCATATCTCGCGCGTTATAAACCAAAGACATTTCGTGTTCACGTTCAAAGGTCTTAGCCCCCGCATCGGCTTGATCATCGCCGGCGCCAACACCTGCCGCTTCCACTAGATCTTCCATTTCAGCTTCAGCAATTTCTAATTCTTTTCTTAAACGTATCAAATCCTTCGAAAGCTCAACCTTTATGGTTTTAAGCTCAGCAGCACTCCATGCGTGCTCGCCTGATTGAACTATTAATGGCGCTGGTGCACTTTTAATTGGTTTTAAAGCCGCAGCTTTTTTTGATTTTAAAACTGGCTTTGGCGGTGGCAACATAACTAATCGACGTTCTTCCACCACGGGCATCGCGTTGGCATTGGGAATAGTTGAGGTTACTGAAATAGTTGTGGAAGAGCCTGAGGTGGAGGTTTGAAGTTTTGCTGGGAAAGGTTTTCCTGGACCCTTTTTAAAATTAGTTTTTTTAGCTAAAGAGGGTTTTACAATGTTTGGTGAACGTTTGGCTGCTTTTTTTACGGCTTTTTTAGGTGCAACCTTTTTAGGTTGAGCTTTTTTAGTTACTTTCTTTAAAGCCTTCTTCACCGAAGATTTAACACTCTTGCTAGATGAATTTTTTGATTTTTTCTTGATAGCCACAATACCCCCTGGAGGGGGAAAGGTTATGGCTTGGCTGAACTAATTACCAACCGCCACCCCCGTGAGCAATAATCAGTCAAAGAAATGGTTTGATCCCGCGTTAGAATGCGGGGTGGATATGAATAAGAAGCGCATGATTAATACCTTATCGGCGCAAATCGATCTGCCTGCCATGGAGGCGGGTATTTTAGATTTTTGGACCCAAAACCTAATTTTTGAAAAATCAGTTGAGAATCGAAATGGCGCACCACGGTGGAGCTTTTATGAAGGTCCGCCAACAGCAAATGGCAAACCTGGAACGCATCACATTGAAGCTCGAGTATTTAAGGATCTTTTCCCAAGATTTCAAACGATGAAGGGCAAGCAGGTAATCCGTAAAGCCGGCTGGGATTGCCATGGCTTGCCAGTTGAAATTGCAGTTGAAAAGGAGTTGGGCTTTACCGGTAAAGCCGACATCGAAAGATTTGGGGTTGCTGCATTCAACGATAAATGCCGCCAGTCAGTGCAACGACATGTTGATGAATTCACCGACATGACTAAGCGAATGGGTTTCTGGGTTGATTTTGATGAAGCTTATTGGACTATGTCACCTGAATATATTGAAAGTGTTTGGTGGTCACTGCAACAAATTTGGAAGAAAGGTCTACTTGTTCAAGATCACCGAGTCGCACCTTACTGTCCAAGATGTGGAACTGGCTTATCAGATCATGAGTTGGCACAAGGCTATGAAACGATAAAGGATCCATCGGTATATGTAAGGTTTCCTGCCACCTCTGGCAAGTTGGCTGAACTAAAGGCAAGCTTGTTGGTTTGGACAACTACGCCATGGACATTGGTTTCCAATACTGCTGTTGCTGTTAATCCTAAGGTTGAGTACCAGGTTGTTGAAGTAACAATCGATGAAAAAGTAGAGCGATTAGTTGTTGCCACTGAGTTGGCATCTGTCCTTGGTGAAGATCGTAAAGTTATTGCAAAATTCATAGGTAAGGATCTTGAGCATACGAAATACACCAGGCCCTTTGATTTTGTTGAAATCAATGATGCCCACTTTGTAGTTCTTGCTGATTATGTAACAGTTGAAGATGGCACGGGTTTAGTCCACCAATCCCCTGCATTTGGTGCTGACGATCTAGAGGTTTGCAGAAAATACAATCTGCCGGTAGTTAATCCAATTAATCCAGATGGTCATTTTCAGAAAGAAGTGCCGCTAGTCGGAGGCATCTTTTTCAAAGAAGCAGATAAGGCATTAATCAAGGATTTAAAGAGCCGCGGTTTAATGTTTAAGAGTTCACAATTTGAACACTCATACCCACACTGCTGGCGTTGCCATACCGCGCTGATGTACTACGCACAGCCTTCTTGGTATGTAAAAACAACTTCAATTAAACAGGAACTACTTAGGGAAAATTCAAAAACCAATTGGCATCCAGAGACGATCAAAACTGGCAGATTTGGTGATTGGCTGAACAATAATATTGATTGGGCTATCTCGCGCAATCGTTATTGGGGAACTCCCCTGCCTATCTGGCGGTGCGAGAACAGACATGAAATTTGTATTGGATCTCTTGCTGAATTAGGTAAATTGTCCGGTCAAGAATTAAGCAAACTAGATCCTCACCGACCATTTGTTGATGATATTGAATTTGCTTGCGCTGAATGTTTGCAGATGATGCAGAGAATTCCTGAGGTAATTGATTGCTGGTATGACTCTGGTGCGATGCCATTTGCGCAGTGGGGATATCCTCATCAACCCGGTTCAGTTGAACAGTTTAAAGCTGCATATCCAGCCGATTTTATCTGTGAGGCAATTGATCAAACTCGTGGTTGGTTTTATACATTGATGACTATTGGAACCTTAGTCTTTGATCAATCCTCGTATAAGACTGTCTTATGTCTTGGACATATTCTTGATAAAGATGGTCGCAAGATGAGTAAGCATTTAGGGAATGTATTAGAGCCAATGCCTTTGATGAATCAACATGGCGCAGATGCAGTCCGTTGGTACATGTTGGCAGCCGGCTCTCCTTGGAGTGCAAGGCGGGTAGGTCATGACGCGATCTCTGATGTAGTACGAAAAACACTTTTAACCTATTGGAACACCATCTCATTTTTCACTTTATACGCCAACGCTGCTGACTTTTCAGTATCAAATCTCTCTAATGATCTAACTCTGATGGATAAATGGATCCTTTCTGAGTTAAATAAACTAATTGTTGGAGTAGATGTTGCACTCGAGAGCTTTGATTCACAACAAGCAGGAGTATTGCTTTCTTCCTTCATTGATGATTTATCTAATTGGTATGTACGTCGATCACGTAGAAGGTTTTGGGATGGTGATCAAGTAGCTCTTAACACTCTTTATATATGTCTTAAAAATCTAACTTTATTACTGGCCCCTTTAGTCCCTTTCATTTCAGAACATGTCTGGCAATCTTTAATCAAGGTAGCCGAACCCAATCAAACTGAATCTGTGCATTTAGAATCTTTTCCAGTTGCAGATAAAGGTTTCATTGATGAGAAGCTATCAACTGCTGTAGCTCTCTCTCGGCGGTTAGTTGAATTAGGTAGATCAGCCCGTGCTGAATCAGGTGTAAAGATTCGCCAGCCATTAGCCCGCGCTTTAGTCTCAGCCCCAGGCTGGGAACAAATCTCTGAAGAGATTAAAACTCACATCGCTGAAGAATTAAACATTTTAAAGCTTGATGGGATTCATGTTGCCGAGGCAGATTTAGTAGATATATCCGTGAAGGCAAACTTTAGAACTTTGGGCAACAAATTTGGTGCAGATGTTCAAGCAATAGCAAAAGCAATCTCCGCGGCTAATCATTCCCAAATGGTTAAGAATCTAAGAGAACACAAAGCCTTTGAATTACCAGTAAACCTTGCCAACGGTGCTAAATCTGTTGAGATTGACATAGATGATTTGGTGGTAACTGAAACGCCAAGAAGTGGCTGGTCTGTTGCCTCCCATGCTGGTGAGAGTTTGGCACTGGACTTGGCTTTAACCCCGGAACTGATTGAATCTGGTTTGGTTCGTGAGGTTATTCGTGCAATTCAAGAGGAGCGTAAACGTATTGGCTTAGATGTTAGTGATCGAATCACGGTGAACTGGAATGCTCCAGAACAAGTAGCAAAAGCAATTGCCTCTGCGATGGAGGAGATTAGTGCTGAAGTATTAGCTACTAAATTTAATCACCAAACAGGTGAGAGTAATAGCGAAAACGAATTAGGGCTTTGGCTTAACCTAGTAAAAAACTAAAGAACGACTACCAGTCGCATTAACAACTGAACTACAAAGAAAACCACGATAAAAGATAAATCCAGTGATATTCCACCAAGTCTTAAGGGTGGTACGAATTGTCTGACATAACTAAGTGGCTTATCTGTTACTGAATAAATCAGTTCCGCCAGGGCAAGCACAACACCTCTTGGCCTAAAATCTGGTTTGAATATACGGATATAGTCGAGAATCAATCGACCAATCAGCGCAAGAAGAAAAAGGTTTAGTAGCCAGTAAATTGCATTTTGTATTGAGGACATCAGATAAAGACTAAATCAGCTTTGGTTAAAGAAACTTGCCTGTGCTGCTGAGTTTTTGTCTTCAACACTGACAGATACATTTGGTGGTGTCAGCAAAAATACTTTTGGAGTAACTCTTTCAATACTGCCATGGTGACCGAACACTAAGCCGGAAGCAAAATCTACCAACCGCTTACGCTCACTCTCTTCCATGTCACTTAAATTCATAATTACAGGTTTGCCTTGACGATAATGCTCACCAATTAATCGAGCTTCACTATATGTTCGCGGAGTTAAAGAAATGATGTGATCCATAATTTTATTCGATTCAGCATGTGGCAAAAGTTCAACATTTGATTTAGCAACTGGTTTAGCAGTTGATCTAACCAAACGAGGTGCACGTTCAGTTAATTGGTTGTTGCCGTGATCTATCTCGTCCTCATCCATCAAACCGAGGTATCCAGCAACCCGCTTAAATGCACTAGCCATGTCATAAATCTATTTGATCGGTGAGCGATTACCGAGTATTGAACTGCCTATTCGCAGATGTGTCGCGCCATATAAAATGGCCATTTCATAGTCCCCACTCATGCCGGCTGAGAGATATTTGGCATCTTTATAGTGGGCGATAAAACTTTGGTGGATTTGCTGTAACTGGGCAAAGGCAGGCTCTGCCGGCTGATCAACTGGTGCAACAGCCATTAAACCCATTACTGAAATATTTGGCAGGAGTGAGATTTCACCTGCAAGATCAATTAATTTCTCAGGATCCACCCCTCCCCGAGATTCAACTGGTTTATCCAGGGAGACTTGTATAAATATCTTCATAGTTTTATTCAACGAGTACTCTGAGATTTTTTGGGCGTATCGATATTGATCAACTGAGTGAATAACCGATGCCCATGAGCAGATTGATTTTAATTTATTGCTTTGTATCCCACCTTGAAAATGCCAATTGATATCACTTGGAAGTTGGGCTGCTTTTACCGATGCCTCTTGATCACGGTTCTCGCCAAACTCTCTGATTCCTAATGAGTAAAGCATCTCTAGATCTATAGTTGGAAATGTCTTGGTAACTGCAATCAGGGT
>WLEM01000023.1 GCA_009704285.1 Actinomycetota bacterium | reverse complement strand
CTCTGGTGCCATAAGTATTGCAATTGCATCTGAGGCAAGTATCAAGGGATTGAAGGTGAGCATGGTAGCGGTTGAAAAGTCACTAGATGCTGCTCAGTGGCTAAATAAAAATATTGCTAAATATGATCTGCCGATCAGAGTAGTAGTTGAAGATGTGCAGAGCGCGCTGCCAGAGGTCAAAGCTGATGTAGTAGTTGCAAATCCACCATACATACCAAATGATGAGAAGTTACCAATTGAAGTAGCCAACTTTGAACCAGAAATTGCATTGCGAGGTGGTCCAGTAGATGGAATGCTTGTTCCAAAGCAATTTATTGAGGCAGCCACTAGATTGTTAAAATCAGGTGGTTATTTCATAACTGAACACCATGAAAAGCAAGCGGAGTTGATTAGAAATTTGCTAACTAAAGATTTTCTACCCGCACAAACTCATGCTGATTTAACTGGCAGAGATAGATTTACTAGCGCAGTCAAACGATAAGGAATAAATATGGCTGAGCGAATCAATTTAACCCAATCCACTGGGGATTTATTTAATGAATCTGTTGAGAGCGCACTTAGATACTTGAGAGCTGGTGAGGTGATTATTGCGGCTAGCGAGCATGGCTATGTTTACCTAGCAAATGCTTTTGATAAGGATGCGGTCAATGCAATTCATATACTGCGCGGAAATTCAGCTGGAATTACATTGCAAGTATTTGTTAAAGACAAAAATATGGCCCGGGGAGTTGCAACCGGACTCACACTCCAACAAGAAGGATTATTAGATAAATTCTGGCCAGGCTTACTTTCAGTAACAGTAAAATCTCAACCCGGATTAACTTGGAATTTAGGTGATGATCGTAGATTAGGTAAAGTAAATCTTCGTTCACCAAATAGTAAATTCATTTCTGCCATATTGGAGCAATCAGGTCCACTTGCAACATCTTCTGCAGCATTGGTTGGCAAACCAGCAGTTTTAGATTTAGCCACACTTGCAATTTATGAAAGTGATATCGGAGCAATTTTTGATGATGGTCTATTACCAGCCGGTCCGCTCTCAACCTGGATTGAGTTTTCTGAGAATGAAATCACACTCCAGCGAGTTGGTGCAATCACAGTAGAACAATTAAGAGCCACAGTTCCTACTATTTCTGCTCCAACCCTTTAGGCTTGCCACATGTCTAGATCTGAGAAGTACTACGGGCCTGATTTTAATGCTCTAGAAAAACAAGATCCAGAGATCGCTGCGGTTGTAATTTCAGAATTAGTTCGCCAGCGTCAAGATCTCCAACTTATTGCAAGTGAAAATTTCACCTCAGCTGCTGTCCTTTCAACTATGGGCTCCACGCTTTCAAATAAATATGCCGAAGGTTACCCAGGCAAGCGATATTACGGCGGCTGCGAAGAGGTTGATAAAGTTGAAGTAATTGGCATTGAGCGAGCAAAGAAGTTATTTGGCGCAGAGCATGCAAATTTGCAACCACACTCAGGTGCAAGTGCAAATGTTGCGGTATATCAGGCATTTACAAAGCCTGGTGACACAGTATTGGCAATGTCATTGCCACATGGTGGTCATCTAACCCATGGCTCGAAGGTTAACTTTTCTGGTAAATGGTTCAATGTTGTTTCATATGGCGTGCGGCAAGATAATGAGTTAATTGATTACGATCAATTACGAGATTTAGCCATTGAGCACAAACCGAAGATGATTTGCTCTGGTGCTACGGCATATCCAAGCTTGATTGATTTTGAAAAAGTTCGCCAGATATGTGATGAGGTAGGGGCAATTATGTGGGTAGATGCTGCTCACTTCATTGGCTTAGTAGCCGGCAAAGCTATTCCGTCACCAGTTCCTTATGCCGATGTCGTTTCTTTTACAACTCATAAGGTATTGCGAGGACCACGAGGCGGCATGATTTTAAGTAAAGAAAAACATGCAGCTGCCATCGATAAGGCAATATTTCCAGGTATGCAGGGTGGTCCAATTATGAGTGCGGTTGCTGGAAAAGCTGTTGCGCTTAAGGAGTGTGCAACTGTTGAGTATCAGAATTATGCAAAACAGGTAATTGAAAATTGCCAGGAGTTAGCAAGAGGCCTTGAAGCAGCGGGTATGCGTGCAGTCTCTGGTGGAACGCAAACTCACCTAGCTCTGATCGATATCAGATCGACAAAAGTAAATGGAAAAGTAGCTGATGAAAGATGTGGCAGATCAGGTCTTTCCCTAAACAAAAATGCGATTCCATTTGACCCTGAGACACCAGCAGTTACTAGTGGTATTCGAGTTGGTACAGCCGCGATAACAACCCAAGGCATGGGTAAGAGTGAGATGGGTCAGATTGCATCCTTTATCGCTAAAGCAATTAAAGAGGGCGATGATGAGAACAAAGCGAAATCAATTAGATCTGAAGTGCATCAATTAACCGCTAAGTTTCCAGTTTATCCAGAGCCAAAGAATTAGATTTAATCTCAGATGCGTGAGTATTTAGTAACAGTATTACTTGCGGCAGTAATTACATATTTGATTACACCACTAGTTAAAGATTTAGCAGTAAAAGCTGGCGCAGTTACAGCAATCAGAACAAGAGATGTTCATTTGCAACCCACACCACGTTGGGGTGGATTAGCTATGTGGTTGGCAATGGCGCTAACACTAGTAATTGTTAACTACCTGCCATTAGTTCATAAATCATTTGGTACTGAGGCTACGGGTATTTTCTTAAGTGGCACCTTTATTCTTTTCCTAGGCATGTTGGATGATCGTTTTGATTTAGACCCAATTACTAAGTTTGCAGGGCAAGCTTTAGCTGCTGGGATATTACTTATCTATGGTGTTCAAATTCTCTGGCTGCCAATCAATGGCATCACCACACTGCCAACAAATATTGGTCAGTTGCTGACGATTTTGTTTGTAATGGTGGTAATCAATGCAATCAATTTTGTCGATGGCTTAGATGGTTTAGCAACTGGAATTGTGATGATTTGCGCAGCATCATTTTTTGCTTTCTCCTACCTACTGGCAGTTATTAATGGATTAAATCGAGCAGGTGCACCATCATTAATTACCGCAGTAGTTATTGGATTATGCCTGGGCTTTTTGCCCCATAATTTTCACCCTGCACAAATTTTTATGGGTGACTCAGGTGCAATGTTCCTGGGATTGATGATTAGCGCATCGGCCATAACCTTAACTGGCCAGGTTGATGCTTCAGTTATTACAGAAGAAAATGGTGGTTCAGCAATACTGCCACTGCTCTTGCCATTTACGATTCTTGCAATTCCATTACTTGATTTTGCAATGGCAATATTAAGACGTGTCAAGGCTGGTCGTTCCCCATTTACAGCAGATCGTGAACATCTACACCATCGAATAATGCGATATGGATTAACCCAGCAGCGCACCACAGTTGTGCTCTACCTATGGACTGCCATGTTTGCATTTCCAACAGTGATTGCAGCATTTGTTCCATTTTGGTTTGCAATAATTGCCGGGGTATTAATATTTGCTTCATCAATTTGGGTAATACAAAGCAATAAGTTCAAGAAATCTCTTATATGAGTTTAAAGCTTCGAATATTGCCAACATCAATTGTGGCAGCTGCTTGCTTAGTTATCGCAACATTAATAAATGGAAGACCAGGGTTATTCGGCGCAGCCCTGGCTAGCATCACCGTCATTATTTTCTTCATAGTCCACATATTGGTCGCTCGCTTGGCAGAAAAGTTAGATCCGATGACCACAATGGCACTTGCTATGTTTTCTTACTTTGCCAAGGTTTTATTGATGGGGGCATTTTTGCTTCTAGTAACCAGATATACCGACCGCGAGAGTGTTGACCGAGCCAGTTTTGCCATCTGCGCCATATTGATTACCATGACATGGTTGACGGGTGAGATTCGCAGCTTTCTTAAGCTACGGTTGCACTTACCGCTACCAAAAAAGGAAGGACAGGATTAATGAGCAAAGAGAATTCAGATAAGCAGCACCGAATCCACTCTCAGAATGAGGAAAATGCTCTTTGGTCAATTGTTGGCTACCTAATCTCTGGTCTATTGATTTGGGGTGGAATTGGCTGGGGGCTTGATCGCTGGCTTGGCACCACTTACCTAGTATTAATAGGTATGTTGCTGGGAGCAGGGGCATCTATCTACCTAGTCTGGCTCCGCTTTGGGCGCGATTAAGATCACCAAAACTTCTCAGGTTTGGCTTTACATACCTCTCTTAATTTCACAGTAATCTGCCTATCTAATAGGGTTTCGCCCATAGCCACCCTCCCCAATGGCTAGCTAGCGGCAGTATCGTTTTAAAGAAATCCCGGAAGAATCAGTAACTACTATTTTGGAGATTTACGTGGGCGTGTGGTTAGCAGCAGATGATGGCTTCAAGCCACCTAGTACCGCCGATTTCGAATTACCACCAGTTTTTGGTGACAACCCATTTACCACAAAACCTATTCTTTTAGTTTTCCTATCAGTAATTTTAGTTTCACTCTTTTTTATTCGCTCCTCTAGAAAAGCTGCAATTGTTCCATCCAAGCTTCAGTACGCTGGTGAATCTGTTTACGGTTTTGTTAGAAACAATCTAGGCCAAGACATTATTGGCCATGAATTTATGCGCTTTGTGCCATATCTATTCACACTCTTCACCTTTATTTTGACCAACAACTTATTTGGAATTATTCCATTACTGCAGTTTCCAACCATGTCGAGAGTTTCATTCCCATATGTATTAGCAATTCTCACCTTTGTAGTGTTTCACTACGTTGGAATTAGACACAAAGGTTTACTGCCATACATCAAAGAGATTATGTTCCCGCCTGGAGTTCCTAAACCTGTCTACGTAATCTTGACCCCAATTGAGATCTCTACCTATCTATTGGTAAGACCTCTGACCCTCTCACTTCGTTTATTTGCAAATATGTTTGCTGGTCACTTGCTGCTTCTAGTCTTCTTCTTGGGTGGGGATTACCTATTACAAGGAGCAATAGGACTTAAATTAGTAGCACCATTTGCCTTTGGCTTTGGAATCGTACTTACCTTCTTTGAATTTATGGTGCAATGCCTGCAGGCTTATATATTCACACTTTTAACTGCCATGTTTATTGCCGGAGCACTCGCCGATGAACATTAGTTAAAAACAGTAGGTAGCACCAAAAGCACCAAAAGCACACACACCTAAAAAAAGAAAGAGGAAAAGAAATGACAGGATCACTTAACGTAGTTGGTTACGGTCTGGCTGCAATCGGACCTGCACTAGCTGTTGGAATGATCTTCGCTGCATATATCAGCGGAGTAGCTCGTCAGCCAGAGGCACGTAGCGTGCTACAGCCAATTGCATTCCTTGGTTTCGCACTTGCAGAGGCCTTGGCACTATTCGGACTAGTACTAGCCTTCGTTCTCTAATAAATAGCGATTCTTAAATCATGTTGAATCGAAACTTAACTTACTGGGCAGCTGGTGAGGGTGCTAACCCATTAATTCCGCACACCGCTGAGTTAATCGCTGGGTTTGTTGCTTTCATTTTGTTGTTCTTAGTTCTGCGATCAAAGGTTGTGCCGATGTTTGAAAAGGCATATGCCGAGCGAACTGATGCAATTGCCGGTGGAATTGAACGTGCTGAAAAAGCTCAACGCGAAGCTGAATCAGCGCTGACAAAGTACACATCCCAACTTTCTGATGCCCAAGGTGAAGCACAAAAGATTCGCGAAGATGCCAGAGTGCAAGGTGCGGCAATTATTGAAGAGCTTCGTACCAAGGCAACTGCTGAGGCTGCTCGAATTACTGCTGCAGCTACCGCTGCGATTGAGGCTGAGCGCCTGCAAGCCATCACCTCACTTCGCAATGAGGTTGGTGCATTAGCAACTGAGTTGGCCGGCAAAATAGTTGGCGAAGCCTTAGATGATCAGGTACGTCAATCTCGAATAGTCGATCGCTTCATTGCAGATCTGGAGAAAAGTAAATAATCATGAAGGTATTAGGCGGCTCCAGCAGAGTTTCAGTACAGACTCTGCGTAAATCATTGGATGAGATTGTTAACAAACAATCCGCTGCTGATGCTGCCATTTTTGCCAGTGATCTATTTACCATCCTTTCAGTTTTGAGCACATCAATTGGTGTTAGAAGAGCGTTAACTGATAACGCCCGTGATGTAAGCGCAAAGAGTGAGTTAATCTCAAACTTATTTGGCAAAAATATCAGTGGCCAAGCCCAAGGATTATTGGCAAGTGCATCAGCACTTCGTTGGTCTAATCCAGGTGAGATCGCAGATGCAATTGAAAACCTGGCAGTTCAGGCAGAGAGTGCTTGCGCAGATAAAAATGGTGAGCTAGAAAAAGTTGAGAGCCAACTATTTGATTTTGCACAGGTGTTAAGAGCTAATCCAGAGTTACGACAAGCATTAAACACTTCAGCAGATACCGACGAAAGTAAGATCTCATTGCTAGAGGCAGTTGTTAAGGGCAAGTATTTAACCTCAACTATTAACCTGCTGCGCCGGGTAGTTACGCTGCGCCGGGGCCGCAGTATTGATGCTGCGTTAGCTACTTATGCTCACTATGTTTCAACCCGTAAAGATCAAGTGGTCGCCCATGTTAAGAGCGCAGTTAAGTTAAGTGATTCTCAATTAGCAAAGTTAGTAAGTACCCTTTCCAAGCAGGTGGGTAAAGATGTTCGTATCAATCTTGAGATTGATCCAAAGGTTTTAGGTGGCATTTCAGTGCGATATGCCGATGATGTTATTGATGGCACCATAGTTAATCGATTGACGGAAGCGGGCAGGGCGCTCGTAAGTTAGTTTTAACAGGTGCCCACAGCATCTGTTATTTAAAGAGAGAAGAGAGAAAAAGATGGCCGAAGTAAGTATCCGCCCCGAAGAGATTCGGGATGCACTGGCAAAACATGTCGCTGCATATAAACCAGGAGCTGCCGTAAAGGATGAAATCGGTAGTGTCACCCAGGCAGGTGATGGCATTGCTCGAGTTGAAGGTCTGCCATCAACTATGACCAATGAGTTGTTAAAGTTTGAAAACGGCACATTAGGTCTAGCGCTGAACTTAGATGTTCGCGAAATCGGTGTGGTTATTTTGGGTGAGTTCACCGGAATTGAAGAAGGAACAACTGTTCG
>WLEM01000022.1 GCA_009704285.1 Actinomycetota bacterium | reverse complement strand
CTTAAAGCGCATACAGTTAAAGACAAAGCACCTGTTAATTCTTTAATCATCGGTTGTGATTCAACATTTGAATTTGAAGGAAAATCACTGGGTAAGCCAGTTACAAAAACGAAGGCGATCGAAAGGTGCAAACAATTAAGTGGTAAGACTGGGTACCTTCATACCGGCCATTGCTTAATCGACTTACGCCAAGGAATTGAGCTCAGTGAGCGGTCAACTGCAAAGGTGCAGTTTGCACAGATGACAGATGCTGAGATTATCGATTATGTTGATTCAGATGAGCCACTTAATGTTGCTGGAGGTTTTACCCTCGATGGATTAAGTGCGCCATTTATTACAAAGATTGAGGGGGATCCCAGTGGAATCATTGGATTATCACTACCTTTATTGCGCAAGATGATTATCTCCCTTGGCTATAGCTGGCCTGAACTTAAAAATAAGTAATTTTTTAGGATAAGTTTGCCTTATGAGCAAGTTATACAAAGACCCAATTGGTACTGCTGAAAAAGCTGCAAAAGCCATTGCAAAAATTACTGGTAAAGAAAAGCATGATGTAGCACTAGTAATGGGTTCTGGTTGGATCTCAGCTGCTGATGCACTTGGCACTCCAACTCATGAATTTGCAGTAACTGAGTTGCCCGGATTTCCAGCACCAACTGTTGCAGGTCACGGCGGGAAGTTACGCTCTTACAGATTATCAAATGGCTCTAACGCCCTAGTCTTCTTAGGCCGTACTCACTTTTATGAAGGACTTGGCATGGAACCCGTAGCCCATGCAGTTAGAACTGCAGTTAAGACAGGGTGTAAAAATATTGTTCTCACAAATGCATGTGGTGGAATCAATACTGATTATAAAGTTGGTCAACCGGTTTTGATTAAAGACCACATCTCACTAACTGCAGCTTCGCCTTTAATTGGTGCAGATTTTGTTGATCTAACCGATTTATATAGCAAGAGATTGAGACAAATTGTTAAGGATGAGGATCCCTCTTTAGCAGAGGGTGTATATGTTCACTGGCGAGGGCCCTCATATGAGACGCCAGCAGAAATTCGAATGATGCGAGGATTGGGAGCTGACTTAGTTGGCATGTCCACAGTCCCAGAGGCCATTGCTGCGCATGCACTAGGTGCACAAATACTTGCTATCTCTTTGGTCACTAACGCTGCAGCAGGTGTAACTGGAGAAAAATTAAATCATGCTGAGGTGATTGCTGCGGGTAAAGCTGCTGCAGATCGAATGGGAAATCTGTTGGCAAAGGTTTTACCTAAGTTGTGATCTCAGATCAATTAAGGGTTGAAGTTCAAGAGTGGATTGATAATGACCCCGATAAAGAAACTGCTAAACAATTAAGTGATTGGTTAAAAGAAGGTAACTCTAACGATCTAGAGCGTTGCTTTTCAGGATTCTTACAATTTGGTACAGCAGGTTTGAGAGGTCCGATTGGACCAGGACCTTCCTGTATGAATCGAGCTGTTGTTAGCAGAACCGCAACAGCAATTGTTGAGTTCATGAAGAAAAATCACTTAACCTCAGTTGTCATTGGGCGAGATGCTCGCCACGGTTCAGATCAATTCTCGCAAGATAGTGCTGAAATATTCTCTGGTGCCGGGATGAAAACATATGTATTACCAAGAGCACTTCCCACGCCAGTTTTAGCCTTTGCCATAAATAAACTTAAAGTTGATGTGGGAATAATGGTTACTGCCAGTCATAACCCAGCAACTGACAATGGTTACAAGGTTTACTTGGGAGGGGTAGTAGCTGGAGTTAATTACCGCGGCTCCCAGATAATTCCGCCGGTAGATACTGAGATATCCAACCTAATTGCAAAGGCAAACAAGAATCCGCCAAGATCTCAAGATTTTCAAACTGTGAATGAGTCAGTAATTGATGATTACATCTCATCTGTTGCAGCACTTTCTACTACTGAAAACAATTTAAAGGTTGTCTACACCCCACTACATGGCGTTGGCGCTGAGACTTTTATTGAAGTTTTTAAGAGAGCTAGATTTGCTTCCCCAATACTTGTTACTGAGCAGGTTGTGCCTGATCCAAACTTTCCCACTACGCCATTTCCAAACCCAGAGGAGTCAGGTTCTATGGATATGGCGCTGGAGTATGCAAAGCAAAACAAAGCCGATGTAGTTATCGCAAATGATCCTGATGCTGATCGCTGTGCAATTGCAGTTGTTAATTCACAAGGTCTCTGGCAAGTACTCCGTGGTGACGAAATAGGGGTGCTTTTAGGTGACTACTTAATTAAGAAAAGCACAGATTCAGATACCGCAATCGCAAACTCACTTGTTTCATCTTCTTTGCTGGGCAAAATTGCTAACAAGCATCGCTTAAAATTTGAAGAAACCTTAACTGGGTTTAAGTGGATATCAAAGATAGATAATTTACTTTTTGGCTATGAAGAGGCCCTTGGATATTGCGTTGATCAAAAAAATGTCAATGATAAAGATGGGATTAGCGCTGCGCTAATTCTAGTACAGATAGTAAATGAGTTAAAAACTAGTGGTCAATCAATATTTGATTACCTTGAAAAACTAGGAAGTGAATATGGATTTCATAGAACTGATCAAATTTCTATTAGGGTGACAAATCTTAATGAAATTGATGAGTTACTTAAAAAAGTTACCACTACCCCGCCGCAGACACTTTTAAGTAATGCACTTATATCTTATGAGAATTTGAGTGAATCTAAAATGATGCCAACTGTTGGGGTTCGATTGAATTATGAGAATGGGATTAGAGTAATCATCAGACCAAGTGGAACAGAACCAAAACTCAAATGCTATATAGAGGTGATTTCTTCAACTAAAAATGAGGCAGAGAACTTGATCTCGCAAATAAAGCAGGCTTTGACTAAAGTACTCTCATGATTATCGATGGCAGCGAAACCTCGCTTCGTAAATTTCTATCTGATTTACCGCCTGTTGATCAAGTGGGAGCTGAAGCGCGTGCTGGCATGCTTGCAACTCGGAGTATAAAAACTACGAGCAAAGCCTGGGCGATTGATATGGCTATCAGGATGGTTGATTTAACGACGTTGGAAGGAGCAGATACACCTGGCAAAGTTAAATCACTCTGCGCCAAAGCGGTTAGACCTGATCCAACTGATTTAACAGTTCCATCAGTTGGCGCAATCTGCGTTTACAACGACATGGTGAAAATTGCGCGCACCGAATTAGATGCCATTGGCGGAGAATCAATTCCTGTAGCAGCTGTAGCAACTGCATTTCCATCAGGTAGAGCCTCATTAGCGGTAAAGAAACTTGATACACAAGATGCCATAGATGCTGGTGCTAATGAAATTGATATGGTGATTGATCGCGGTGCTTTTTTATCTGGCAAGCTTTATCAAGTATTTGAGGAGATTAAAGCTATTAAGCAGATCTGCGGGGATAAGGCGCACTTAAAGGTAATTCTAGAAACTGGTGAATTAGTAACTTACGATAATGTGAGGAAAGCTTCATACCTGGCAATGCTTGCCGGGGCAGATTTTATTAAAACTAGCACTGGGAAAGTTGCACCTGCTGCTACTGCGCCAGTGGTACTGGTTATGTTAGAAGCCGTGCGTGACTACTTCACCTTGACTGGAAAGAAAATTGGCGTTAAACCAGCTGGAGGAATTCGAACTACCAAAGATGCTATTAAACAGTTAGTGCTTGTTAAAGAAACAGCTGGGGATCAATGGCTTACTCCAGATCTGTTTAGGATTGGTGCCAGCGCCTTATTAAATGATCTACTAATGCAGCGAATGAAGTTACGTACTGGGCACTACGCTAGTGCCAACTACGTAACTGTTGATTAGGAGCCTCATGAGCGAATTTGATTACGCCAGCGCACCTGAATCAAAAGCGATTGCAAATATCGCTTCAAATTACGGCTTATTTATTGGCGGAAAATTTGTAGAACCAAAACAGGGCAAGAGTTTTAATACCTTTAATCCAGCAACTGAAGAGTTGCTTTCCAAAATTGGTTATGCCGATAAAACGGATATTGATGCCGCTGTAAAAAGTGCCAGACTCGCTTACACAAGAGTGTGGTCAAAGATGCCAGCTAAAGAAAGAGGTAAGTACCTTTACCGAATTGCTCGAATCATGCAGGAGCGAGCACGAGAGTTTGCCGTAGTTGAAACCTTAGATAATGGAAAGCCAATTAGGGAGTCACGAGATACAGATATCCCATTAGCAGCAGCTCATTTTTTCTATCATGCAGGTTGGGCAGATAAGTTGGAGTATGCCGGATTTGGCACTAAACCAAAGCCTCTTGGTGTTGTTGGACAGATAATTCCTTGGAATTTTCCCCTGCTTATGCTTGCCTGGAAAATAGCACCAGCGCTAGCTGCTGGTAATACTGTTGTATTAAAGCCTGCCGAAACCACACCACTTACTGCTTTGCTATTCGCACAAGTTTGTCAGCAAGCTGGAGTTCCAGAGGGCGTTGTAAATATAGTAACTGGAGATGGCGTAACTGGCGCAGCACTAGTTAATCATCCAGATGTAAATAAGATTGCATTTACTGGTTCAACTGATGTTGGCAAAGCAATTGCTAGATCAATTTCGGCAACTAAGAAAACTGCCACGTTAGAGCTAGGTGGTAAAGCTGCAAACTTAGTTTTTGAAGATGCAGCTATTGATGAGGCTGTTGAAGGAATTGTTAATGGAATTTTCTTCAACCAAGGACATGTTTGCTGCGCAGGTTCTCGCTTGATAGTTCAAGAAAATGTTGCAGATGAGATTCTAGAGAAGTTAAAGAAACGAATGAGCTTAATTAGAGTCGGTGATCCAATGGATAAAAACACTGATTTGGGTGCAATTAATTCTAAGGAGCAGTTAAACAAGATTCATGAAATTTCAAACTCTGGTGATGCCGAAGGGGCTAATAGATGGTCACCAGAGGTAAAACTTCCTACTAAGGGATATTGGTACCCACCTACTATTTTCACTGGTGTATCACAATCCCATCGAATTGCTAGAGAAGAAATCTTCGGTCCAGTTTTATCAGTTCTTACCTTTAGAACCCCAGGTGAGGCAATTGAGAAAGCCAACAACACTATGTATGGCTTATCTGCTGGTATCTGGAGCGATAAAGGGTCAAAGATTCTTTGGGCAGCAAGGCAATTAAAAGCTGGAGTAATTTGGAGCAACACATTTAATAAGTTTGATCCAGCCAGTCCATTTGGTGGCTATAAAGAGTCTGGTTGGGGCCGTGAAGGTGGCCGACATGGATTAGCTGGTTATTTAACATCTGAAGCAAAGGTCAGCAAATGAGCCGCATCGATATAAATAAAACTTACAAACTTTTTATCGGTGGCGCCTTTCCTAGAAGTGAGTCAGGACGCGTCTATGAGGTTAAGGGTTCTAATAAGAAATTCCTTGCAAACCCAGCATTAGCTTCTAGAAAAGATTTAAGAGATGCAGTTGTCGCTGCAAAGTCAGCCCAAGGAAGTTGGGCAGGAGCAACTGCTTTTAATCGGGGTCAAATTCTTTACCGTATTGCTGAAATCATGCAAGGCAGAAGTGAACAATTTACTGAAGAGATATCTGCACTAGAGGGTGTAACTAGTAAAGCTGCAAAACTTCAGGTGCAAGAGGCAATTGATACTTGGGTTTGGTATTCAGGTTGGTGTGACAAATTATCTTCTGTTGCGGGCTCACAAAATCAAGTCTCTGGTCCGTTTTATAACTTCACAACCCCAGAGTCACTAGGTGTCGTAGCGATATTTGCAGAATCAAAACCATCACTTCTTGGCGCGGTAAGAACTCTTGCACCAGTCTTGGCAGGTGGAAATTCAGCAGTATTGATCGCAAGTGAGGCTTATCCACTACCTGCCATTACTTTGGGTGAAGTGCTTGCAACAAGTGATCTGCCAGCAGGTGTTGTAAATATCCTTACTGGAAAAACCTCTGAACTTTACCCATGGGTTGGTTCACACATGGAAATTGATGGTGTTGATGTGGCTGGATTGAGTAAAAAACAAGAGGAAGAGTTGAAGCTAGTAGGTGCTGATAATTTAAAGCGGATTGCCAGATTTTCTACCATCAACCATCCAGAGCGTATTTTGAGTTTTATGGAGCAAAAAACTATCTGGCACCCAATTGGGATTTAACTACTCTGCTGCGATAGCTAAATAGGTTGGCTTAACAACCTTTTCAATAATCTCAAGTCGTTCTTCAAATGGAATAAATGAACTCTTAAGTGCATTAACTGTTACGCGTTGTAAGTCAACAAATTTCCAGTCAAAGGATTTAACGCATTGAGTCATTTCATGGCTCATAGATGTATTACTCATTAATCGATTATCAGTATTCAATGTGACTCTAAACCTCAATTTAGAAAGCACGCCAATTGGATGCTCGGCATAAGTTTTAGCAGCACCAGTCTGAAGATTTGAGGTAGGGCAAAGTTCAAGTGGAATTCTGCGATCGCGCACATAGGATGCAAGCAATCCTAATTTTGGCTTATCTGCTGAAAAGTCGATGTCATCAACAATTCTTACGCCATGGCCTAGTCGTTCTGCGCCGCAAATTTGAATAGCCTCCCAAATTGAAGGCAGTCCATACGCCTCACCGGCATGGATTGTGAAGTGGGCATTCTCTTTTCGCAGATATCCGAAAGTGTCTATTTGATTAGTTGGAGGAAAGCCATCCTCTGGACCTGCGATATCAAATCCAACAACACCTTTATTACGATACTTAACTACTGCAACAGCAGCCTCTTGTGAGCGATTGTTTTGTCTCATTCCGCAAAGCAATGATTCAACTCTTATTTTATTTCCTTCTTTTGCAGCTTCTGCCACTCCTTGTTTATAGCCTTCAATTGTTGCTTCAACCACCTGATCAATACTTAAACCTTGCTCAGTAAATAACTCAGGAGCACCTCTTACCTCTGCATAAACCACACCGTCTCGTGCTAAATCAATGGCGCACTCTCGGGCTACTTGAATTATCGCCTCTTGCGTTTGCATAACTGCAATAGTGTGAGAGAAAGTTTCTAGGTATCGAACTAGGGAGTGAGAGTTACATGACTCTTCAAACCATTCGGCTAATTTCTTAGGGTCTTGCGTAGGAAGTTTTTTGTAACCTATTTTTTGTGCAATTTCAATTATTGTCTCCGGGCGCAGCCCGCCATCTAAGTGATCATGTAGGAGTGCTTTGGGCAATCTCTT
>WLEM01000021.1 GCA_009704285.1 Actinomycetota bacterium | reverse complement strand
TTTAACTGGGATTGAAACTACTTTGAGTTGAAACGGAAACATTAATTAAGGACGTTTAGGGAATTTATCAAAGTTTGGCTCGCGCTTTTCTTGATAAGCGTTTCTACCCTCTTGACCTTCCTCGGTTAGATAAAACAACAACGTTGCATCCCCTGCTAATTGCTGAACCCCAGCTAAGCCATCATCTGCAGCATTTAAGCCAGCCTTTAATAATCGAAGTGCCATTGGTGAGTGTCTTAGCATCTCTCGTGCCCATGAAACTGTTTCTGCCTCTAAATCTTTAACTGGGACAACAGCATTTACTAATCCCATATCTAATGCTTCTTGCGCATCGTATTGACGGCAAAGAAACCAAATTTCTCTCGCTTTCTTTTGGCCAACATGCGCCGCTAATAGTCCGGCTCCATAGCCGCCATCAAATGATCCAACCATCGGACCCGTTTGACCAAACTTTGCGTTCTCGGCTGCAATTGTTAAATCACAAACCACGTGCAAAACATGTCCTCCGCCAATAGCCCAGCCTGCGACCATTGCTACAACTGGTTTGGGAGTTCTGCGAATTTGAACCTGCAAATCTAAAACATTTAGCCGGCCAATTCCTTTTTTACTTAATTCATCATCACCTAGATAGCCATCATCACCACGAACACTTATGTCACCACCGGAACAAAAAGCTTCAGTACCTTCACCGGTAAATATAATTACTCCAACTTGATCATTGTCACGTGCTAAATCAAAGGCCTTGGCTAACTCTTTTAGTGTCTGTGGGCGAAAAGCATTTCTTACCTCTGGGCGATTAATTGTAATTTTCGCCATGCCTTCAGAAACTTGATATCTAATATCTTTAAAATTTTCGCCGCCTATGCCGCTCTCCCACTTTGGAATAGTTCGATCACCAGGTGCTCGTTTAATCGGCTTGCTCAAGAGGTACTCCTAAGGTTTTATTCACAATTAGATAAGAGATAGCCTACGGTGATTATGGGAGAAAAAGAACTGCGAGAATTACTCCCGATTCAGGCTGAGTGGTCAATCCCACAATTACAAGAAAATTTAGCGGTAGCACTTGAAGGATCAGGGCCAGCACTTACCACCGCCACGTTGAGAGCCAAGCAAGTTCCAAATGAGATTGCACTTGTCGTAAGTACATCAGGCTCGACAGGTGCGCCGAAAGCGGTTGCTATTTCTTCAGCTGCACTAATTGCCTCTACAAATGCAAGTCATAAGTATTTAGGTGCTACACCAGGTGACTCTTGGTCTTTGTTGCTACCAACTACTCACATTGCCGGGCTTAATGTATTAATTAGAGCAACTGCACTTGGCTCTAGAGTTATAGATAACCGAAATAACGACAATTACATTGATGCAGATTTTGTCTCTATTGTTCCAACTCAACTATATAAAGCATTGACCTCCGATGCTAAGTTACTAGAACACTTGACCGCAGCTGAAGCGGTTTTAGTTGGCGGAGCAGCTTTAAGTGAAAAAATGAAAAAGGAGGCTGCTAGTAAGCATGTAAAAATTATTACCACCTATGGAATGACTGAGATGAGTGGTGGCTGCGTTTACAACCAAAAACCTCTCGATGGGGTGGAAGTTAAAATCTCAAATCAGGGATTGATTCAACTTAGTGGGCCGATGATTGCATCTGGATATTTAAATGATGATGGGAATATTTCTGATGAGTTTAAATCTGGGTGGTTTGAAAGTAGTGACCTAGGAGAATTTAACAATGGCGTGCTAAAGATTCTAGGTAGATCTGATGAGGTGATAATTTCTGGGGGTGAAAAGATCTCTTTAGTAGAGGTTGAAGAGATGATTAAAACAATATTGCCAGGAGTTGAAGTTATAACCTTCGCGATGGCAGATGATAAGTGGGGCGATAAATTATGCCTTGCTTCAACCTCGGTGATTAATCAAGATGAATTGCGGATAAAACTGGGAAATCTAGCAACTCCTAAAGAGCTATTTGTTTTTGAATCAATCCCTAAAACTTCAATTGGAAAACCAGATCGCAGGCTAGCTGCCCAAATTGCAAGTAAGATGAGAATTAAATGAATAAATGGGTAATTGGCGCAAGAGTTAAGACTCTGCCCGCAGCTGTGGCTCCTGTATTAGTTGGTACCGCCTATGCCGATCAGATTTCTTGGCTAAATGCCGCACTAGCCATGACAGTGGCATTGTTTCTTCAAATTGCGGTTAACTATTCAAATGATTACTCAGACGGCATCAAGGGAACAGATACCAATCGTGTTGGTCCAGTTCGACTAGTTGCATCTGGGTTAGCAACAGCTAAATCAGTCAAGCAAGCTGCAGTTATTTCATTTGTAATAGCTGCGATTGCTGGAACTATTCTGGCTCTTGATATTTCATACTGGTTAATTGCTGTCGGAGCTTTGTCCATATGGGCAGCTTGGGGATATACCGGAGGCAAGAAACCTTATGGCTACTTTGGATTTGGTGAACTTTCAGTCTTCATTTTTTTTGGTCTAGTAGCAACAGTTGGTAGTTACTATGTTCAAGCGCAAGAAGTTAACTGGCAAATCATCTTTCTGGCAATTCCAGTTGGTGCACACTCCTGTGCAATTCTGGCAATCAATAATTTGCGGGATCTGCCTCAAGATGCTTTGGCAGGTAAACGAACTATGGCGGTTAAAATCGGAGATAAAAACACTCGGCGTTTTTTTGTACTTCTCTTAGTGATTGCTCAGATTCTTGCTCTTGGAGCGAGTGCAATAACCCAATTAGCCTTTATCTGCGCTCTATGCCTACCGCTAACCTACTTAATCAGCAGAGAGGTATTAGCTGGTGCTACCGGTAAAGAGTTAATCTCTGTTTTGACTAAAACTGCAAAATTACAGTTATTAATGGCTGTGTTATTAACTACTGCACTCATAATCTAAAAAGGGTAAACTAAGGGCATGCTTAAGTACTTGGTAGTCTTGGTAATAATCATTGATATTTACACATTGATTGATTGCGCGATGACGCCACAGGAGAAGGTTCGAAGATTTCCTAAGTGGGCATGGTTATTGATTATTATTCTTACCGGAATAATTGGTGATATTGCCTGGTTTGTTGCCGGTAGACCAAAGCGACCTAGACCTAATCGTGGCGGAAATAAGAGAATTATTCCGCCAGATGACAATCCTGATTTTTTAAGAAAGCTATAAACCAGAGTAGGTGTGGCGACCTGTTCCCCATACATTTATATAAATGTAATTAAATAGGAATGTTGAGCCGGCAAGTAAACATAACCAAGCTGCTTTTCTGCCTCGCCAACCAACAGTCACGCGAGCATGTAGGTAAGCAGCATATGCAACCCAGGTTATAAAGGCCCAAGTTTCTTTTGGATCCCATCCCCAGTAACGCCCCCACGCAGCCTCTGCCCAAATTGCCCCAGCAATTACTGAAAATGTCCACAATGGAAATACCAGAGCTACTAATCGATATGAAAGATTATCTAGTGCTTCAAGTGTTGGAAGTTTTTCAGCCCACACTGGTCTAGCACCTTTTTGTTCATATCTATCAAGAATTAAATATGTGCCAGCAATGCAATTAGCAAGTAGGAAAACACCGCCAGAGATAATCGCTGCTGATACATGGATTACTAACCAAGGTGATTTAAGTGCTGGCATCAGTGGTGCACTTGGTCGGTATAACAGGGTTACTGCAGTTCCTAAAGTTAGTAATGTTGAAAGTGCTGCTGGTAACCCTAACCAACGTAACTTATATTTCTTAAGTGCAAATAAATAAGCACCACTAAATGTCAGTGCTCCAGTTATTGAAAACTCATACATGTTGCCCCAAGGAACTCGATTTGCCGAAATTCCTCGAAAAATCACACCAGGTAGTAAAAGTAAGAATCCTAAAACCATAAAGGCGGTAGCTAGTCTGCCCACTCGCTCTGTCCGTGAAAAATCTAACTTTGTTTTCTTAACAGATTTTGCTGGTGTTTTAACCGACCAAGCCACCTCTATTGCGTGAGCTAAAAAAGCTAAGGCATAAAATAGGATCGCAGAGTAAATAAGATTATTTGATAATACTGCAGCGGAGTTATCGCTCATTACTCATCTCCTTTACTAACTCTTTAATCTCGTCTTCTAACCCTGGTATGCCATTCTTAGCAAGACCGGCAACCTGAGTCTTTCTTCCTTGCTTAATCCAAACTCTTCGCTGCCTTGTAAACAAAGAGATTAACAATCCCAAGATAGCAAGTATTGCACCAATTAATGCAAAACCTTTTCCAGGATCATTAACTATTTGTAAGTTAACCCAAGAAGTCCATCCTGTAAATGTGACACTGCCCTCACCAAAGTCATAACTTTCATTTAGTACTAGTGCTTTTAAACCTATGCGCTCCATTTTGCTGGTATCAATTCGATAAACCGATTGCGGAACTCCAGTATTAAGACCTAAATCACCTTTCCAAATTGCTAACAAAAGTCGAGGATCTAAAACCTCTGGATATGAAGAAAAACCACCCCGTATTGGATCTCGGTCTGCAGTAGGAAGAAATGAGGCAACAAATCCAATCTGTGGCTGCATATCAGGGATTTTTATCGCACCGATTGAAGAAAGATTTCCATCTTGTGGCAAAAATGTTGTTGGGCCATCAAATACAACCTTGCCTGATTTATCTTTTACAACCACTGTTGGTGCGTAACCATTTGCTTGTAGATAAATCTTGGTACTTCCGTAGGTAAGTGGTTGATTAACCTTAATTATTCTCGTTGTCTCTTTAGAGCCAGCCGGATTGGCTGTTAACACTGTTAACTCATAATCAATTGCAGCATTTGTCACCGGGTCATATTCAGCTTTAAAATCTTTAACCGTTATTGAAAATGGTGGTAAAGAATCCTCGGATTGGTACTTTCCAAATCCTAAAATGTCATAAGAGGTAGGAGTGTTTATAAACCGATCACCAACATTAACAATTGCATCGCCGCGACTTCCAAGTAATGATCCAACACCAACTGCAATTAGGATTAAAACTAGAGATAAGTGAAAGAGCAGGTTTCCGCTCTCTCTGGCATATCCCTTTTCTGCTGAAATTGAGTTTTCATCTCTTCTAATCCGAAAGTGCTTCTTCTTTAAGTACTTTTCCACCTTATCTAAATCTACTTTTTTCATCTCAGTATAAAACTCCATGCGATCTAGATACTTAGGAGTTAGAGGCGGCTTTGCACCAATTGCTTTTAAATGTTCAATACTTCGCGGTAGGACGCAGCCGATCAGTGAGATGAATAGCAATAAGTAGATTGCGCTAAACCAAGGTGAGCTAAAGACTTCAAACATGCTGAATCGATCAAGCCAAATTGCAGCCTGTGGGTTATCAATAAAATATTGTCTTACCTGAACTGGATTCTGGCTACGCTGAGGAAAAAGTGAACCTGGAATAGCAGCAACTGCAAGTAGAAGTAAAAGAATTAGCGCAATGCGCATGCTGGTCAGTTGGCGCCAGCACCAACGCATAAAAGATCTACTATCTAATACAGTGCTCATCAGATTATTGGTATGAAACCACTAATTAGATCACGCAAGCTATTCATTAACTGATCCCATAGGTCTGAGACCTGCAGTAAGCCAATTAAAATCAAGAAGCCTCCGCCAAATTTTGTAATGGTACTGCCGTGGCTTGAAACAAATTTCCGCATTGGCTCTGCTTTATCTAAAAACAAACCCATCAATATAAATGGAAGGCCAAGACCAAAACAGTAAGCAGCAGAGAGAATTGCTCCACGTTGAGCAGTTGCACTTTGGATTGCTAACACTTGAACTGCGCCAAGAGTTGGTCCAATACAAGGAGTCCAGCCAATTCCAAAAGCAAAACCAAGAAGTGGTGCAAAAGCTAATCCACTACGCATTCGCCAGGCTGGCTTAAAGCTTCGATAAAATCTCTCACTTAATAAGAAGATAAAACCAAGCCCGATAGTTAGTAATCCAAGAGCAATAGAGAGCGGCCTTGAATTCTCTGCGATTTTTGAGCCTAAGCCACCAAACAATGCTCCGTATGAAATGAACAATAAAGTAAAGCCCAAGACAAATAGTAGTGAGCCAAGAAAAACTCTACTTCTGCTCTTTACATCACTCATTCCGGATGCATAAGAAAGATAACCAGGTACTAGTGGAATTACGCAAGGTGAGAAGAAAGAAACCAAACCTGCCAAGGCTGCGACCAACATAGCTACCAATAGATTGGCATCAAAAATCTGGTCTATTAAAAACTCAATCATTTGCTAGTACCTTATCCAACATTTTCTTTAAGCCCGCCACTGTTACCTCACCACTTATCCTTACCGCAACTTTCCCATCCTGATCGATAATTAACGTGGTAGGAATTGCGTTTGGGATGAGTGAGCCACCAAAGCCAATCAATAAGGAATCATCAATAAATGTTGGAAATGTTAGATTAAATGTTTCATAAAATGCCCTTGCCGATGAGAGATTATCTCTAGTCAAAATTCCAGCGAATTGAACCTGTGGGTAGTTAATTGAAAACTCTTGCAATACTGGAGCTTCAGCACGACATGGTGCACACCAAGATGCCCAGACATTTACAACGGTCACTTGATTTGAGTTAAGCGTTATATCTCCAGTAGTTAAAGTAGGACCAGATAATATTGGGGCACTTTTTCTTTCATCTTTTTCAACAAAGGTTGCAATACCACTACCTGAAATAAATGAATTCTCATTTACGCTGGATAATCCCCCACCAGCGCAGCCAGTTAGCAGAAATAGGCACAGCAATACTGAGATTATTTTCATTTTTTAATAGGTAGCAAATGTTGTGCGGGTTCAGAGTAGGAGACGCCAATAACCATTCCATCTGAATCTAATTCAAATGATGTAACTGATGCCAATGAACACTCACGCTTTCTTGGGTCGTGAAGTAGTCGCCTGCCCTCAACAGCTGAACGCAGTATCCAAATTGGTAGCTGGTGTGAAACGCAAATGGCATCCTTGCCACCTGCCGCATCTCGCGCTGAGAAGAGTGCCTTTAACATTCTATTTATTATTTGATCATACGGTTCTCCCCAGGAAGGTCGCCATGGGTTATATAAATAGCGCCAAGATTTAGGATGCTTAAGAACTCCACTACCTAGTTCAAATTTTTTGCCTTCAAAGATATTACTTGCTTCAATCAAATTCTTATCAGTTGTTAGTTGCAACTTATGGTTATCAATAATTGGTGCGACAGTTTCTTGCGCACGTTGTAATGGTGAAGAGTGGATTGCGCCTAAATT
>WLEM01000020.1 GCA_009704285.1 Actinomycetota bacterium | reverse complement strand
TCAAAGAGCTATTGATCAAAAGATGATTTCATTAGATGGTACAAAAAATAAGTCTGCATTAGGAGCCAATGCAATACTAGGAGTATCTCTTGCTACAGCTCGAGCAGCCTCAATTAGCGCTAATCAATCATTGTTTAAGTATTTGGGTGGAAGTAAAGCAAAGACCTTGCCGGTACCAATGATGAACATATTAAATGGTGGCGCACATGCGGATACAAATGTTGATATCCAAGAATTTATGATTGCCCCAATTGGTGCAGATAGCTTTAAAGAATCCTTACGGTGGGGTGCTGAGATTTATCATAGTTTGAAATCTGTCCTTAAGAAAAAAGGACTAGCAACAAGTATTGGTGATGAGGGTGGCTTTGCGCCAAATTTAGATAGCAATCGTGCAGCCCTTGATTTGATCCTAGTTGCAATTGAAGGGGCAGGATTTAAAGTGGGTAGCCAGATTGCATTGGCAATGGATGTAGCAGCAACTGAGTTCTTCAGTGAAGGCAAGTATGAGTTTGAAGGAAAATCTCTAACCTCAGATCAAATGATCACTTATTACAGTGATCTAGTTTCAAATTACCCATTGGTTTCAATTGAGGATCCACTAGATGAGGATGATTGGAGTGGTTGGGCTAAATTAACCGCAGAATTAGGGGAGAAGATTCAAATCGTTGGCGATGATTTATTTGTGACTAATCCAGAGCGACTAGCAAAAGGAATTGAAAATAAGACAGCAAATGCACTCCTAGTCAAAGTCAACCAAATAGGCACTCTGACTGAAACTATTGATGCAGTGAACATGGCGCATGAAAACAACTATAAATCCATGATGAGCCATCGTTCAGGTGAAACTGAGGACACGACCATTGCAGATTTAGCAGTAGCACTTAACTGCGGACAGATTAAAACTGGCGCACCAGCTAGATCTGAAAGAGTTGCTAAATACAATCAGTTACTAAGAATTGAAGAAGAATTAGCAGCAGATGCGGTTTATGCTGGCAGATCAGCATTTCCTAGATTTAGGAAGTAATTAAGTTGGCCAAGCGTAAATTTTTTGCAGCAGGTTTGATATCGAGCTCACGAAAAAGTATCGAGTTAGGCCTTAAAAAGCGCGGACTATCTAATCGAGCATTGATTGTTGGAATAGTTCTATTTGTTGTTGCGATTACATTAGCTCCACCAATTCAAAACTACTTCACCCAACGCGCTCAGATAAATGCTTTAAAAACTCAGATTTCAGATAATCAAGCAATGTTAGATAAGGCAGCAGATGAGTTAGCTCAATGGGATGATCCAGAGTTTGTGGCAAGCCAAGCAAGAGCTAGATTGCATTTTGTTTTCCCAGGTGAGCGACAATACATAGTGGTTGGTAATGAAGAGATTGAAAACAATGATCAGCAGACAAAAGTATCTGGACAGCTTCCTGTCGGAATCCCTTGGTATTCAAGGTTGATATCCTCCATTACAAGTACAAATGTAAGCAACTAAAATGGTTAAGCCAGTAAGTGCTTTTGAGGCTGAAGTACCAACTGAAAAAGATTTAAAGACTGTTGCCGCACAACTTGGCAGAGAACCAAGAGATGTTTCGGCGATAGCTCACCGATGTCCATGTGGTGAACCAGATGTGGTTCAGACCCCGCCGCGATTAGCCGATGGCACGCCATTTCCAACTTTTTACTACGCAACCTGCCCAAAATTAACTGGCGCAATTTCAACTCTAGAAAGCTCTGGATTGATGGGGCAGATGAATGAGCGCCTGCAAAGTGATACAAAGTTAGCCGGGGATTATTTGGCAGCACATGTTGATTATGAGGCGGCTAGAAGCGCAGTTGCTAAGCAAGTGAATTTAGATGTGCCAGAGATTAAAGGTGTAACGGCTGGTGGCATGCCAGATCGAGTTAAGTGTTTGCACTCACTGATTGCTCATGCATTAGCTGCTGGAAGTGATGTTAATCCACTCGGGGATGAGGCACTTATGGCACTTGAATCTTGGTGGTTAACAAAACCATGTAGTGAAATTAGTAACTTACTAGGTGAGGAAAAATAGTTGAGTCGAGTAGCAGCAATTGATTGTGGCACCAACTCTATTCGACTTTTGATTGCCGATATTACCGGAGGTAATTTCAAAGAGGTATTACGAACCATGGAGATTGTGCGCCTTGGTCAAGGTGTAGATCAAAATAAATCCTTTCACCCAGATGCTATTGCTAGAACACTCTCTGCTGTTGAGAAATTTGCACAATTGATTGCAAGTAAAGGTGTAGAAAAGATTAGATTTTGTGCAACTAGTGCAACCCGTGATGCTAGCAATCGGGAGTTATTTACTAATGGTGTTAAGAAAATCCTAGGTGTTGAAGTTGAGGTAATCCCCGGTGAGCAAGAGGCGGCGCTTTCATTTATTGGAGCTACTAAAGAGCTATCCCAAAGTGATGGGCCATTTTTAGTAGTTGATATAGGTGGTGGATCAACTGAGTTTGTTTTTGGTAGTGAAAAAGTAGAGTTCGCAAAAAGTGTTAATATTGGTTGTGTTCGGATGAGTGAGCGCCACTTAAATTTACAACCGCCCACCATGGCACAGATTGCTGAAGCAATAATTGATATTGATCTTGCAATTACCCAAGCTGCCAAGGTAGTACCAATTTCTCAAGCTAAATCTTTAGTGGCAGTTGCTGGCACTGCAACCACAGTTGCAGCTGCTGCTTTAAAGTTAGCCGAGTATGATCGATATCTAATTCACCTTTCTAGAATCTCTGCCCCATCTGTGTATCAAGTAGCAGCAATGTTTCAAGGTATGAGTAAAGATCAAATTGCAGCCTTGGGATATATGCATCCAGGTAGAGTCGATGTGATTACTGCAGGTGCGTTAGTTTTATCCCGAATTATGGCCGCAACTGGGGCTAGTGAATTCATCGCATCTGAGTCAGATATCTTGGATGGTATTGCTTGGTCACTTTCAAAGTAAGCGAAGAATTGGCTGGATTTGGTGGTTAAAAAAGACGGGTAGATTTACCCCTGAAGATTCGCCCCTGTAGCCCAATGGCAGAGGCATGCGACTTAAAATCGCACAAGTGTGGGTTCGACCCCCACCGGGGGCACGCTCAATACCTGCGAATCTTCAGCAAAGATTAAGTCAGATTTTGCCCTAAGCAATAGCCTAGGGAATTAGAAAAGATTAATATTTGTTCACTACCTAAGTAACTAAATTAGTTTTATCCAAAAGTTACTTCTATAGAAGGAGAAGAATGAGAAGCTCAAACCCTGTACTTGGCAAGGCATTTAATCAACCAACAAATATGCAGGTTGATCAACTAGAGCAAAGTTATAACGCTCCAGCTGCCTCATCAATACGAACAGGTCGCATGACAATGGAAGATGTTGTTGCGAAAACTGGATTTTTGTTTGCAATTTTAGTTGTTGTTGGTGCCTTTGCTTGGAATGCAAATCTTGGCATGGGAGCAGTACTCATTGGCTTCCTAGGTGGATTTGTTCTAGCAATGGTTATTAGTTTTAGTAAGAACATCAAGCCAGGGTTAGTTGTCACATACGCTGCCCTAGAAGGCTTGGCCCTTGGAACACTAAGCAGTTACTACGAAACCGTCTCTCCTGGAATTGTTAGCCAAGCAGTAATTGGCACACTCGCAGCATTTGCTGGAGTGCTAGTTATGTATCGCAACGGCACACTTCGCGCCACACCACAATTTACCCGCGCATTAATTGGTGCAGCTATTGGTTACTTCCTTTTGGCAATTGTTTCACTTGTGGCATCTTTCTTTGGAGTCGGTGAAGGATATGGTTTCTACGGTGTCTCAGGACTTGGCCTACTACTTGCAGTAGCTGGTGTAGCAATTGCAAGTCTTTTCTTGGTTCTAGATTTTGATCAAATTCAAAAAGGTGTTGCAGCTGGTGTTCCAGAGAAGGAATCTTGGCGAGCATCCTTCGGCTTGATGGTCACTGTAGTCTGGCTATATCTTGAAGTTTTGCGACTAATTGCGATTCTTCGCGGCGACCGCTAAATAAAAAAAAGTATCTAACAGGAGCTGTGAGAAATCACAGCTCCTGTTTATTTCTGTCAGGAATCAAATCCTCTTCTAAATGGGCACGCCGAGTCTCAGGCAGCACAGTGGCTAACAAAATAGCAATGACCCAAATACCTGCAGATACTAAGAATGCAGCTTGGTAGCTAAATAAATCAGTAATTAATCCAACTATAACTGGACCAAAAATCATTCCAGCATCTCCGGCCATCTGCCAGACCGCAATTACCTGTCCACCTCTACCGCGGATGATGTCACCAACCACGCTGCCAGGTGCGGTTCCAACATAGGCACCACCTAAACCAAAAAATGCCATTGCAATAAAATAAAAAAGCGGATTTGTTGTAAAGGCCAACATCAATATGCCAAATAAAACAAAGGCGCTACCAAACAAGAAAGCAGCACGGCGACCCTTTTTATCGGAGAATTTTCCGGCTTTCAATAGAAAGGTTCCTTGAACTAATGCTCCAATCGTCAATCCCAATCCAGCAATCGCTGCAGTTGAATTTAATTTTTCAATCACAAAAAGTGGCAAAATTGAAGATCTCAAACCGAAGAGTATCCAGTTATTAATGAAGGCAAGCATTAAAGCGATTTGATATGGCCGCAGTTTAAAGGCTTGACTTAAAGTTGTTAATCCAACCTTGCTTGAGGGCAAATCAACTTTCTTACCTAATCTTTTTTCGCTTAAGAAAACTAATGCAATAATGCCGGCTCCTGCCAAAGTGGATGAATAAACAAAGAAGGGCGCTCGAAGCGAGATTGCTGAAAGAATTCCACCAAAAGCTGGGCCGGTTATTCCGCCCAGTAAAAACCCTCCATTAAAAAGGGATTGCGCACGCGCTCTAAATTCATCACTTACTGAACGCATTAATAGTGAACCAGCAGAGACTGAAAACATTGAAGAGCCCAAACCGCCAAGTGATCTGAAGGCTAGAAGTTGCTCGTAACTTTGTGCCAAACCGGTTAAAAGGGTAAAGAAAGAGACCATGAACAATCCAAAGCCAAGTACTTTTCGCTCACCAAATTTATCTACAAACTTTCCAGCGATTAAGCCAGTAGAAAAACGCACTAACGCGAAAACCGAGATGATTAATCCGATAGCAGTTTTACTTACGCCGAAGGAGGCTGCAAAGACTGGAACTACAGGAATAATTAATCCAAAACCAACTGCTACAAAGAAAGATACCGATGCAAGTACCGCAACCTCTTTAGGAAGTTCTGTAAATGGATTGTTGAAGCGCTTTTTCTTAATTATTTAACCAACCGCCTCACCACTAGCTTCCGCCCTCGCTGCAGAATGATCTGCCCCAGATTTGAGCGGTTTTTCCTTTAGTAGAAATGAGAGTAAAAATCCAATAAAAGTAATGGGAACTGCAGCAAGAAAAACTACCCTAAATGTTTGCGCAAAACTTCCTAACACTACCTCTTGAAGATCAACAGGAAGAGTTGAAATTATTGAGGTATTTACAGTTATCGCTTCAATGTTATCAGGTGAGAAACCTTCTAAAGCTTTTGGATTGCTTTGTTGTAACTTTGTAAGATTTTCTTCAAGGTAATATGCAATTCGATTGCTAAATATGGTGCCAAAGATTGCCGTACCAAAGGCGCCACCTAGAGATCTAAAGAAAGTGTTTGAAGAGGTGGCAATACCCATGTCTTTGAACTCAACATCATTTTGTAACGCAATTAAAATTGTTTGCATGGAAAGCCCTAATCCAGCACCAAGCAAGATGGCATAAATTGCAAGGGCAAGGAAAGAAGTATCCTGGTCCAAAGTAGCCATCAAGATAAGACCAACTGTCATAATGCCGGTTCCAATAATTGGAAAGATCTTGTACTTACCAGTCAGTGAAATTCTCTTACCGCTAAAAATTGACATGGAAACTATGCCGATCATGAGTGGAATTAGTTTTAAGCCAGCCTCAGTTGCCGAGTTGCCTTTTACTACTTGAAGGTAGAGCGGCAACATAACAATTGCGCCAAACATCCCTGCACCAATAATGAAACCAAGTGTTGAACTTAGTGAAAAGGTATGGTTCTTAAATAGTCGCATCGGCAATATTGGTTCAACAGCTCTAAATTCTTGCCAAATGAACAAAAGCGTTAAGGCAATACCTAAAATCATGGTGGTGATTGTGCGACTATCTGTCCAGCCATTTTCTGGTCCGTAAACAGATACCGACATGAGCAGGGAACAAACAGCCAGAACTAAAATTAAAGCACCTAAGTAATCCACCTTATGCTCACGCTTTACCTTTGGAATATGTAGAACTAGTGAGGTAATTACTAAGGCTAAAATTCCAAAAGGCAGATTGATATAAAAAATCCAACGCCATCCAGTTATTCCTAATATCGCTTCTCTATCGGAAAAGAAACCTCCTAGTAGAGGCCCTGCAACAGATGCTAAACCCCAGACAGCGCCAAAGTAACCAACATATTTGCCTCGCTCTCGAGGTGAAACAATGTCGCCAATAATTACAAAGGTCAGTGCCATTAATCCACCAGCGCCCAAGCCTTGTAGCGCTCTAGTAAAAATCAGTTGAGTCATGTTTTGTGAAGCACCTGCAAGAAGTGATCCGATCAAAAATGTAATGATTGCGAATTGAAATACTGGTCGACGACCATAAAGATCAGAGATTTTTCCATATAACGGTGTGGATGCTGTTGAAGTTAGAAGGTACGCGGTAACTACCCAGGTGTAATGATTTAAACCGTTAAACTCCTCAACAATATTCTTAAGTGCAGTAGAGACTATTGTCTGATCTAGGGCAGCTAATAAGAGTCCAGTCATTAAACCGCTTAGCACCACCAGAATTTCCTTATGGGTCAGTGGTCCTTTTTCTTTATCAATCTCTGGTCTTTTCATTTAAAATTTACCACCCTAATTTTGTGAGCACCTTAAAAAACCGGCCAAAATCTGTAAGAGGTACAGATTACTCTCATTCTTTGTTAGTATCTAATTCATGAAAGCAGTTATCGCAGAAAATTTAGTTAAGACCTATAACAAAGGCTCAGTTAAAGCCTTAGATGGATTAAATCTAGATGTTGAAGAGGGAACAGTGCTTGGCGTACTGGGCCCAAATGGTGCTGGTAAAACCACGACTGTCAGAATTTTAGCCACACTTTTATCACCTGACTCTGGTCGAGCTTTTGTATCAGGAATAGATGTTTTAAAACATCCAGATGAGGTAAGAAAAATAATTGGTTTATCAGGTCAATACGCAGCTGTTGATGAAACTTTA
>WLEM01000002.1 GCA_009704285.1 Actinomycetota bacterium | reverse complement strand
GGGCTTGCGCCCTGGTGCTTTGCTTTTCAGCCACCCGTAATTTTATGCGCTACGGCGCTTTAAGCGACGACGCTCACGTTCAGATAATCCACCCCAAATTCCAAACCGCTCATCATGAGCTAGGGCGTACTCCAAACACTCAGCCCGAACCTCACAGGATAGGCAGACTCGCTTGGCCTCTCGGGTTGATCCGCCCTTCTCAGGAAAGAAGGCCTCTGGATCGGTTTGAGCGCACAAGGCACGCTCCTGCCAGGAAAGCTGTTCTGAGTTAACTACTAGGGCTGTTAGATCTGCACGTTGTTCTGACATATCGCTCCTATGTGTAATCGGTACTACCTTAAAAAATCCTTAGGGCTTGGGGCTTGCCCACTAATAGGAGAATTACACGCTTGTAACTCGATTAAGTCAAGTCGAGGGGTGTGAAAATTGAGGAAAATCAAAAGCCTAAATAATTGGTTAAGACCACCATTCCAGCCTCAATTTGAGCCCCTGGAGCGATTATGGAGTCGATTATTTTGCAATTGGCACCTATTTTTGCACCCTGACCAATAATTGATCCGCTAATTTGGCAATTGCTATCAAGGACAACCTCACCTTCAATTACCGAGCCATTATTGATTTCACAACCTGCTCCAATTTTTGCTGTTGGAAAAATCAAAGCATCTGCAGTGTGTGATGGGGTGGCCACAGATGAGATAACACCAGTTACCAAATCAGCTGATGCCTTAACTAAGGCAGCTGGTGTGCCGATATCAAGCCAATATGAGTTATCTACATATCCAAAAACTTTTGCCCCCGAAGATAAGAGTTTAGGGAAGGTATCTCGCTCCACACTTACCACTTGATCTTCTGGAATCTGATTAATTACATCTTGATTAAAGATATAGCACCCAGCATTTATCTGATTGCTGATGGGATTTTCCATCTTCTCTAGAAATGATTTCACTCGGTTATCACCTTGTAACTCAACACAGCCATAGGGTCTAGCATCTAAAACCTGAGTTAGGTACAAGGTTACATCCGCTTTACTTTGCTGGTGAAACTCAATCTGACCCTTTAGATTATGACCACTTAACACATCACCATTGAAAATTACTATCTGATCACAATTTGAAAGTAGTTTTCCGGCATTTCTGATTCCACCACCAGTACCTAATGCTGAATGTTCCACCGCATACTTAATTTTGATACCAAACTTTTCACCATCACCAAAGTAAGGTTCAAACAACTCAGATTTATATGAGGTTGCTAAGACAATCTCTGAAATTCCAGCAGCAGCTGCCTTTCTAATTTGGTGCTCAGTAAATGGCACGCCAGCTACTTGCAACATTGGCTTTGGAGTTTTTAAGGTGAGGGGTAACAATCTGGTGCCCATGCCACCAACTAATAAAATTGCGCCAGTTTTCATCTGGAGATTCGATCTGCTACTTGCTTGATATTTTCATCGGTTGCAGTCAGTGCAATTCGAACATAATTATCACTGCCATAAAAAGCTCCAGGTGTTACCAGAACACCTAGTTCAGCAAAGTAATCCACGGTTTTATAGCCATCTTCACCTCTTGTGCACCAGATGTATAAACCAGCTTGGCTATATTCAATTTTAAATCCTTTACTCAGGAGTGCTTGCTTTAAGACCTGCCGACGATTTTGATAGCGATCTGCTTGCTCCTTTACATGTTTCTCATCAGATAATGCGGTGATCATCGCCTGCTGCACTGGTAGCGGCACCATCAATCCGGCATGTTTTCTTACCTGCCTAATTTGATCAATTAGTTTGCTATCTCCTACAACAAAGCCGGCTCGATACCCAGCCAGATTAGATCGCTTTGAAAGTGATAACACAGCCAGCAAACCAGTGTTATCGCCCTCTGCAAGTGCCAAAATAGATTTAGCATCATCGGAAAAACTTAAGTAGCACTCATCACTTGCCAAAATCGCCTGATTCTTACGAGCCCAGGTGATACATGCCTTTAACTCTTGATCTGTTTGCACCTGACCTGTTGGGTTTGATGGTGAGTTTAACCAAGCTAAATCAGCTTTTGGCCAACTACTTGCGTCAATATCAACTGGTGTAGCTTGGGCAGAGGCCATCATGGCACTTACTAAATATGTTGGATAAGCAACCTTTGGATACAAAACACTTTTACTTTGTAAAAAAGTTGGTAGTAGTGCAATAAACTCTTTTGAGCCAATTGTTGGCAGCACATCAAAATCGCCAGTAACTCCTAAATTTTCAACCGACCATTTCCTTATGGCATCTTTAAGTGCTGCAGTTCCGGCAACTACTGGATAACTAGGTGAGTTGCTGGCAGATGAAAATGCATCTTGAATAAATTGTGGAGTTGGGTCAACCGGTGTTCCTTGTGAGAGATCAATAAAACCACCGGAATATTTTCGAGCTTTATCGCCAAAGGGCGCCAAAAGATCCCAAGGAAAATCTGGCAGATTCAGGTTTGCCTACTTTTCTTGAGGTGGCAGGGCAGCAACTATTTCATGATCTTTACCAACTGGACCTAACTTAGCTGCACCGCCAGGGGATCCAATCTCAACAAAAAACTTAGTATTGACCTCGCTGTAGTTCTTCCATTGCGAAGGCACATCATCTTCATAGTAAATAGCTTCTACTGGGCAGACTGGCTCGCACGCACCACAATCAACACACTCATCAGGTTGGATATAAAGCATGCGGTCACCCTCATAGATGCAATCCACTGGGCACTCTTCAATGCAGGATTTATCTTTCACATCAACACATGGTTGAGCAATTATGTAGGTCACGCTTCTCCTTACAGTTATATCCAGCTATATAGGTAGAGAATACTGCCATTGACTCATACTCTAACTGGAGGCGAGTTTAATGGAGGGGGTCAAGTGCAGCCATCTGCGGCACAAATAGGTCAGCGGGTCAGTATTCGCCTGCATGATCCAGCTGGTGGCTATCGGGACATTCTCGGTATTTTAGAGAGTGAGAACACACTCCGAAAGAAGGATGGCACCTTAGTTTCCTTTGATCCAGCAAAAATTGCTATTTGGAAGGTCGTACCAAGCAAATGAGTATTGCTGAGATTTCACTATTTGATACTAAAAGTAGAAAGTTACAACCATTAAAAAGTAGTGATGGCAAAAGAATAAGAATTTACAGCTGTGGACCAACAGTTTATCGTGACGCACATGTTGGAAATATGCGAACATTTCTACTTGGAGATTTAGTAACTAGAACAGCAAAATTCCTTGGCCATGATGTTGAATTCGTTCAAAATATTACCGATGTTGGTCACATGTCAGAGGATTTTGTAGAGGATAAAATCCTTGCGCAAGCTAAGGCTGAATCAAAAGATCCATTTGAAATAGCCAGAATTTATGAGGTTCGATTCCATAAGGATTTATCTCACTTAAATATCACACCTGCTGATAAGTATCCCAAGGCGAGTGAATGTATAGAGATGATGCAAGATTTGATCTCAAAATTAATTGCAAAAAATCATGCTTATGTTGGCAGTGATAAGTGCGTTTACTTTTCTGCGCAATCATTTCCAGGTTATGGCGCAATCAGTGGAAATAGATTGGATTCACTAAAGCCAGGTCACCGATTTGAATACACCGAAGATGGCGCAAAGAGATTTCACGCGGACTGGGCGTTATGGAAGGCAGCGGGTGATCGAACACAAATGATCTGGGACTCTCCTTGGGGTGCCGGATTTCCGGGTTGGCACATTGAGTGCTCGGCAATGTCGCTGCATTATTTAGATGAGTTTGTTGATTTACACCTTGGCGGAATTGATCTTAGATTTCCACACCATGAGGATGAACGCGCGCAATCTAACTGTGCAATAGACAAAGAGGCAGTTGAGCTTTGGGTGCATGGTGAACATCTTCTTTTTGAAGGAAGAAAGATGGCAAAAAGCACTGGGAATGTAGTTCTAATCTCTGATCTTATTGAAAAACATATTGACCCCCTAGCGCTTAGATTGTGCTTTTTAGAAAATAGATACCGAAGCCAAATGGATTTAAGTTGGGAAAGTTTGAAAGCAGCACACAGCCTTCTACAACGATGGCGAGAGAAGATTCAACTTTGGCAACAAGATTCAAATATAGATTCACCTTTAACTCAAAAACTTATTGCGGAGATTGTCACCGATTTTAGACAAGATCTTGATACCCCAAGGGCACTTCAAAAATTAAGAAATCTTGAAAAATCTGAATCGATAAGTGATGGCAGTAAGCACCTTGTGTTTAAATCTGTGGATCAGCTATTCGGATTAAATCTACTAAATCAAATCGCTCAAAAAGAGTTATCACTTGATGCGCAAAAGCTATTACAGGAGCGAGAGGTAGCTAGAAAATCTGGAGATTTTAGCCAGAGTGATCGACTTCGCAATGAGTTAGAAAAATTAGGTATTGCGGTTAAAGATGGTAAATCTGGACAAAGCTGGGATTGGATAATTAACTAAACTTCGAACGGCTTTTAAACATACTTATAATTATGGTGGTAAAGCCGCCTAACAGAAATAGATTTCCAAAGGTATTGCCGGTAATCAAAATTTCATCCCCAGACCACGGGGTACTGGCCCGAATTACTAATGCAAGCCAGCTGGCAGCAGCAATAACTTGGTAGCGAAGATAGATGAACTTTTGTCCAACAACTTTAAAGCCTATGTAAGTCAAGATCAAAGAAAGAATTAATCCAATTGGTTGGCTGAAGTTGTGCAACATAGTTCCACAAAAGCCAAGTAGTGCACCAAAGAGTGCGCTCTGAATTAGCTTCACAACTTAACTCCTGCAAATAAATCTAATTCCCGGCCATTTTCATCAAATGGACCAGAGATCTCTCCTTTTACCAACGTGTAGTACTCATCTCCCCATACTGATAAGCCCAGATTATTTGATAAAGCAAAGAAAGGACCATCTACTGAAATTTGAGTGGCATGTGCCTTCATTGCTGCTAATTTTTGTGGAACATACTCAGGTGCTTTAACTACAGAGGTAACTAGCTCATCTGGCTTTGCAAACGGCAGATCGTCAGCATTTTCTGCGCCAAAGAACTCGGAACCAACCTCTTTCATTTTGTCGATCCCCATCTGAATAACAGATCTTGGCATTGTGTTCCAATAAATCTTGCTAACTTGCCAGCCCTGCTGGCTCGCGATCTCTGCTGCACGCATTGCTACTTGGTGTGCCTTTATATGATCAGGGTGGCCATAGCCGCCAAATTCATCATATGTAATTAACACCTGTGGTTTTATTTCTAAAATGATTTTTACTAGTTCGTTGGCTGCTTCATCTAAATCTGCTTGCCAAAATACATCTTTGCGATCATTTTGTGGCATTCCCATCATCCCACTGTCACGCCATTTTTTGCTAGGTGATCCAAGAAATCTAAAATCCTTTATTCCTAATTCATGCATTGCATCTTTTAATTCAACTTCACGATGCTCGCCCAGTTTGTCATCTTTGCTACTAGCTAGATTTAGTAAAGAATCAACTAAGACTTCACCCTCTTCACCTCGGGTGCAAGTTACTAATGTGACATCGATGCCATCGGCGGCATATTTAGCCATAGTGACGCCATTATTAATTGTTTCATCATCCGGATGGGCATGAACTAGTAATAATCTCTTTGCTGATTTCACCCACACAATATAACTATAATTATGAGAGAAACTGACAAAGTAAGTAATAACAGATTAGAATTCATTAATGGTCGATGATAAGTCTGCTCGGTTACCGCGGGATGAGCGTCGTGCGCAACTACTAGTTGCCGCCTTAGAGGTGTTTACTGCCGCTGGTTATCACTCTGCTGCGATGGATGAGATTGCAGACCGTGCAAATGTTAGTAAGCCAGTTTTGTACCAGCACTTTCCTTCAAAATTAGAACTTTACTTAGCAGTCCTTGATTTGCACATAGACTCCTTAGTATTTGCAATTCAAAAGGCAATTGCTTCCAATCGTGAGAACTCATCAAGAGTTGCCGCAACAGTTGAGGCCTACTTTGGCTTCATTGATTCTGAAGGTGAAGCTTTCCGCCTACTTTTTGAAAGCGATATGAATTTAGAGCCACAAGTCCGCGAGCGACTTAATCGAATGACATACGACTGCGCAGCTGCAGTTAGTGCCGTGATTTCGATTGATAC
This sequence comes from Actinomycetota bacterium, assembly GCA_009704285.1. The sequence continues at coordinate 8,315 of WLEM01000002.1, read as the reverse complement.
CGGGTTAGGTAAAGAGGAATCCATGATGCTTGCAGTGGGAATAATTGGCACGGTTCAAACAACTGCTCGACATTGGCTAGATCGAGATGGAAAAATTGATCGCCGGCGGGCTACAGAATTGGTGATGAATTTAATTTGGCGAGGTATTTCCGGGTTTCCTAAGTCACAATCCTAGATTCGCAAACCTTTCAAGCAATAGATAGAGTTATCGCATGGCAACCGCAAAGAGTGCAAGTAAAGCTTCAGGAAAAACTGAGGTCAAGATTGGTATTTCAGATAGCACTCATGAGATTAATTTTGAATCTCCAAGCACAAGCTCTGAGGTAATCGCAAAGGTTAATGATGCGATTAAATCTGCAACTGTTTTAGCACTACGTGACAGTAAAGGACGAGAAATTTTAGTCCCGCATAACAAAATAAGTTATGTTGAAGTTGGCGAGTCAGCTGATCGCCATGTGGGCTTTGCAAATCAATAATTAGAGTTTAATTACTCGACGTTTATTTGCTCTAGATTCTAATCTTTCCCACTGTTCTGGCATTGTTACGTACTCACCTAACTGGTTTAGCTTTCCATTTCCATGGTAATCACTAGCCCCAGTCATCACTAGATTATTTTGCTTGGCCAATTCAATAAGCTGTGTTTTTTCATCAGGTGAGTGATCGCGATGATCAACCTCAACACCATCTAGGCCGGCATCAATCAAAGATCCAAAGGTTTCAAGTGAGATTGTTCTGCCGCGATGCGAAGCCATTGGGTGCGCAATTACTGAGACTCCACCAGCTGCTTTAATCATTTTAATTGCTGCCTCAGGCAGCGGTGAGTAATGGGAAACATAATATTTGGATTTATTGTGCAGCATCTGAGTAAAGGCCTCGTCTCTACTTGCTATCACGCCCTTTTTCACTAATGCATCCGCCAAATGTGGGCGTCCTAGAGTTGCGCCATCTGCTAGTTGATCTAAAACATCTTGCATGCTTATCTCAATTCCAGCCTCATTAAGCCGCGCAATAATTTTTGCCATTCGACCATGCCTATTTTCTCGGGTTGCTTGCATAGTGCTCATTAACTCCAAATTTTCAGAATCAAACAGCAATCCCAGAATATGCACGCTTATTCCATCTGATGTTTGACAGGAGATCTCAGCTCCGGGCACAAGTGAGATACCTGGTCGAAGCGCTGAAATTGCCTCTTGCCAACCACTTGTTGAATCATGATCAGTTAGACCCAATACTGTAATTCCAGCAGCTAGTGCTTTGTTTATTAACTGTGTGGGTGAATCGGTTCCATCACTAAAGTTTGTATGGGTATGCAAATCAATCATTTGACTTACTCTCTACTTGATTTGATCGCAATACAAAGAGTGAACAACCAAATAGTAAGCCAATTATTCCAGGAATGGTCCCGGCTGGTGGTTGCTGGCCAAGCCATAGATATGCAAGTAGTGCACTAACTGGCACCTCAAAAAATACAACTAGCGAGACAACTGCTGGTGAAACTCGCTTAAGGGTAAAGTTAAACAAGGTATGTCCTAAGAATTGGGCGCCAATTATTAACCCTGCTAACAAAATCCATTCTGTAGATGAGAAGCCGGTTAAATCAGATTTGGTAGCAAGCACAACTGGAAAAATCATTACCGCACATGTTAAGTAGCAAACGGTAGTAAACGTTGAAGTCGATATAACTTTTTGTGAATTGGCAGCAATAATCATATAAGCAGCACCCACTGCCCCACCGACCACAGCTAGTAGATCACCTTGAAAGGCTTGGATTGAAACATTGAAATCAATTCCAGTAATTACAACTACAGAGAAAAATGCAATCACCATTCCACCAATTGATTTTTTAGGTATGTGACCGCCAGCTAATTTAATAAATACTGCAGCAAATATTGGTTGGGTAGCGGTTAACGCTGTTCCAGTGGCAACACTTGTTAATTTCATAGCCCAGAAGAAACAAATAAAATGAGTAGCAAGTAATGCACCAGCCAAAATTGACCAGCGAATTGCACTTTGCTGAGCCTTTGTTCGCCACTCACCCCTAGCCAATGCAAAGGGCATCATTACTAGTGCCCCAACTAAGTTTCGCCAGAAAATCATTGTAGGGATTGGCATTGTGGCCTTTGCAATGATTGGACCTGAGGAACCAATACCAAGCACGCCTAAAACCAAAAAGGGGATATCCCTGCCAGTTGGTAATTTTGTGTGATCTTGATTCTTCATGGGTAAAACCTACCTATAAATTAATTATTGTTATGAATTGATACCAAGCCGTTACCCTTACTCTATGAATACAAGTACTAGAACAAACCTAAATCGAGTATTCCTAGCCCAATTAGCAGGGACAGCAGTCTTCGACCCAAATGGTGATCAGCTCGGCAAGATTAGGGATGCAGTAGCAACCCTTCGAGCTAACAACCAACCGCCAAGGATTCTTGGCTTTATTGTTGAGGTGCCGCCAAGAAAAAGAATCTTTGTGCCAATCACGCGCGTTACTTCTATTGATAATGGTCATGTAGTTATTACTGGTTTACTAAATATGCGACGATTTGAGCCAAGAACAAATGAAATTACAGTTCTTTCTGAAATGTTAGATCGGTCGGTCACCTTAATTGAGACAGAAGAAAAAGTTACTATTGAAGATATTGCAATGGAACTTTCAAAGAGTGGTGACTGGTTCATTGAGCAGGTGCACATTACTAAACGTGGTTCTGGATTTAGGAAACGTGGCTCATCATCCACTGTTTCTTGGAATGAGGTCTCTGGTATCCACCTTCCAGAAACTAACCAAGCGGTCAGCCACTTATTGGGCACATTAGCCAATCTTCGTGCTGCAGATTTAGCAGCAGTTTTGCAAGATTTAAATATTAAACGAAAGGTTGAAATAGCTCGTGCATTAGATGATGAACGACTCGCTGATTTACTTGAAGAAATGGATGAGACTTCTCGTGTTGAGTTATTAGCCGAACTTGAAGGTGAGCGCGCAGCTGATGTTCTGGAAGAAATGGATCCAGATGATGCAGCAGATTTACTCCGTGAAGTTGGTAAAGATAAAGCTGAAAAACTTTTGGCATTAATGGCACCAGAGGATGCTGAAGATGTTCAACGCTTAATGGATTATGAGGACTACTCAGCAGGCGGAATGATGACAACAGAGCCAATAGTTCTAACCGCCGATTCAACTGTTGCAGAAGCTCTCTCGAAAATTAGGTTAACCCAAATTGCACCCGGCCTTGCCTCACAGGTATTTGTCTGTCGTCAGCCAATCGAAACTCCTACCGGTAGATTGATAGGTGTTGTACATATTCAAAGGTTACTTCGGGAACCACCTGCCACATTACTTGGTGGAATTTTGGATTCAGACATTGCACCACTTTCTCCAGACTCGACTTTAAATGAAGTTGCCCTGTATCTTGCCAGTTATAACTTATTGGCCGTTCCGATTGTTGATTCCAGTGACCGCCTATTGGGTGCTGTAACTGTCGATGACGTCCTAGATCACTTGCTACCAGAGAATTGGCGGCAGGTAGAATCATTAAAGCGAGAAAGTGAGTTTAATTAACCATGGCCAAGAAAAAAATAAATAAGAACTCACTTGAGTATCCTCGTGAAGCCCGTAGAACACTAAAGCCTTCCTATGATCCTGAATCTTTTGGTCGATGGTCAGAGCGATTTGCACGCTTCCTAGGTACTGCACGTTTTCTAGTATTTATGACTGCTTTTGTATTGATCTGGGTGATCTGGAATTCCCTTGCTCCAATTGACTTACGGTTTGATAACTATCCATTTATTTTCTTGACCTTACTTCTATCGCTACAAGCTTCCTATGCAGCACCCCTCATCTTGCTTGCTCAGAACCGGCAGGCTGATCGTGACCGTATTCAAGGAAATCAGGATCGTGACCGCGATGAAAGAAACATGGCAGATACCGAGTACCTAACACGTGAAATAGCAAGTATGCGAAATGATATTAGCCAGGTAACGACAAGAGAGTATTTGCATTCAGAAATTCGTGATGCGATTGAAGAGATTGTTAAGAAACTAAACAAAAAGTCCTAAGTGTTTACGTTCAGCCTTACTCCCACTAAAGACTTAGGTCGAATAATTATTTTATCTAAAATTGAATCAAAGGCATCCTTCATTTTTTGATCCGTTAACACAATCGGATTACCAGCATCACCGCCTTCGCGGACATTTGTATCAAAAACAATTTTTGCTAACAATGGAACATCAGCTCCAACCAACTCACTTAGTCGTCTTGCAGTCTCTTCACCGCCACCACTACCAAAGATAGATATTTTCTCACCGGTTGTTGCAGAGATGGTCTCTGACATATTTTCAATTACGCCAATGACTGGTTGCTTAATTTGATGAGCAATTCTTCCGGCACGTTCGGCAACTTCAGCCGCTGCGATTTGAGGTGTAGTTACAACAATAATTTCTGAACCGGGAATTAATTGACCAAGTGATATCGCAATATCACCAGTTCCTGGTGGCAGATCCAGTAGTAGTAAATCCAAATCGCCCCAAAAAGCATCACTTAACAATTGTTCCAAAACTCGATGCAGTAGTGGTCCACGATAGGCAACTGGATCAGATCTTTCAGGTTTGAACATCTCCATTGAAACTACCTTCACGCCATAATTTTCAACTGGAATAAAGGTTTGATCTATCGCTGTTGGTCTCTTATCTAAAATTCCCATCAATCGAGGGATTGAATGACCATATACATCTGCATCCAATATTCCTACCTTTAAACCTCTAGCTGCTGCAGCAACAGCTAAATTAACAGTGACCGAAGATTTACCGACACCACCTTTTCCAGAGGCAATACCTAGCACTCTGGTTAAAGAATCTGGTTGTGCAAATGGGATGAATTTCTCACGTCCACCTCTAATAATTTTCTTCACATTGTTTCTTTGTTCCTCGCTCATTACTCCAAAATTAATCTCTACTGATTTGATCTCAGAAATATCACTTAACGCATTTGTGATATCTGACTTTAAACGGTCTTTCATAGGGCAACCAACAATGGTCAGCAAAATAGCGATACTTGCGGTGCCATCAGCAAATTTGACCGCCTCCACCATTCCTAGTTCAGGAAGTGGCTTATGCAGCTCTGGGTCAATAACTTTTTCAAGTGCTTTGTTAATTAAATCTACTGTGCTCATAGAATCTCGGGATCTATTTTTGGCTTTGGTTTTACCTCTAAATCAGACTTATCAATAACATCACCAATATGTTTTTTTATCAAAGCTTTTGGATGTAAATCCTTTACTTGCATATCTTCATAACCAGGCCCTAAGTTTTCTTTTAACTCATTAGTAACGTTTTGGGCCATATTTTTTACTTTGATTAAGAGTCTGGCTGCATCTGCTGCCATATTTGGCAATCGATCAGGACCAATCAGAATCATGCCAATAACAAGTAGTGCAAGAATTTCACCGCCACCGATATTAAACATCTTAATTACCCCTTAGATGCTGCAAGAGTAACGGTTACCTCTTTGGTCAAATTACCGCGCTTGTACTTAATCTTTACCTTATCTCCTACATTCTTACTTCTGATCATTACAATCAATTCATCTGAATTCTCAACCTCAGAGCCATCAAATTCAAGAATTACATCGCCAGCTCGTAAACCAGCTTTTGCGGCGGGTCCTCCTGGTGTTATTCCAACACCCTCACTAGTAATCAACGCCCCAGCCCCGGTGTATCTAGTATCGACTGAAATTCCCATTATTGGATATGTGGCTGAACCTGTTCTGATTAATTGCTCAGTAGTTTTTTTAGCTTGGTTAATTGGAATGGCAAAACCTAATCCAATAGATCCTGCTTGACTGCTAAATCCAAGCGTTGCAATTGCTGAATTAACCCCAATGACTGCGCCAGTTGCATCAACTAGTGGTCCGCCAGAGTTGCCTGGATTAATCGCAGCATCAGTTTGAAGAGCATTAATAAATGAGCTCTCACCACTTCCATTACCAGTGGTAACTGCTCGATTTTTTGAACTAATAATTCCAGAGGTGACAGTACCTGAAAGTCCTAGGGGTGAACCAATAGCAATTACTGCATCTCCAACTTGTGCAGCATCGCTATTGCCCAATTGCAAAGTAGGTGCACCAACTACATCAATTTTCAGCACCGCTAGATCATAAGGAGCATCCCTGCCAATTAGCGTCGCTCGGTACTTCTTTCCGTCAGATAACTCAACAGTGATAGTGCCACTTCTCGCTGCTGACTCAACCACATGGTTGTTTGTCAAAATAAATCCATCACTATCTAGGAAGAAACCAGAACCAGTACCAGAGCCACCTGATCCTTTTACAGAAATTGAAACTACTGCTGGAATTACCCGAGCCGCTAAGGCTGCAATTGAGTCTGGTGCTCGCTCTATTGAATTTGATGTTTGCACTAAATTAGCACCAATATTTGTAGCACTCCCCCGACCAATTGCTGCGCCAAATCCGCCAGCTATTAATGCGATTACGACGGCAATAACAAAAAAATTAGAGTTACTTCTGCTAGAAATTATTCGAACTTGCTTAGGTTCTGCACTAGCTTGCCACCATGGTGTATCTGATGGTTGCTTCATTTAAGTAAGTTTATTGGCTACTAAGACACCTGCGCCAATGGGAATAAGTGATGCTGCCCATCTTTCATCCTCTTTTACAACCTTTATTGCATCTCTTCTAGCGATACTCTCAGGATCTCTCTGGGTTGGGTCGGCAACCTTGCCACCGCTTAACGCCTGATCGATCACTAGTAAACCGCCCGATTTCAACAATCGGTAGGACTCGTGAACCATGTCAAACAAATCAAGTGCTGGTCTAATAACAATTAAGTCATAAGAGTTGTCGGCTAGCTTTCCGATCACTTCAATTAATTTACCAGTAATTATTCGATACCTAGTTGGTGCTATATCTGCTTCATCAAAAATAGATTTAGCTATTTTTGAATGCTCTCGCTCTGAATCAATTGTTGTAAGCACTGCGTCAGATGTCATGCCACTAAGTAACCACAATCCACCTACGCCTGAGCCGGTTCCAATTTCCACAACCGATTTAGCATTTAGCAAATTAACTGAAAACTTTAAGAATTTTCCAACTGCAGGGGTTGGATCTGACGCACTTATTTCCTGCCCATTTCTTCTTGCTTGTTGCATAAAGTAATCCTCATGCGCAAAACTCTCGGCAAATGAGTTCATGTCACCTCGAGCTTGCGATGATTGGTTCAAAAGGTATCCAGCCATTCAATTAAGAGCCGTACTGCAAATCCAGTACCACCTTTTATATTCTCACCAGCATCTACTTCAGATCTGCCGGTTCCAGCAATATCCAAATGGACCCAAGCTCTATCACCAGCAAACTCCTCTAAAAACAGTGCTGCTGTTACAGAGCCAGCTGAAAAATTAAATTTATCTGCTGTGTGGTTAAAATCTGCGACATCACTGGCTAGCGCCACTGAGTAATCATCGACTAATGGCATATGCCAAACTTTTTCACCAACTCGATCCCCAATTTCATTTAGTTTTTTCGCCAAAGTTGTATTCCGGGTATACATCGCAGCATATTGACGGCCAAGACCAAGTGTTGCAGCACCAGTCAAAGTGGCTACATCAAGGACATAATCTGGATCCAAATTTAAATCAGCATATGCAAGACCATCTGCTAAAACCAATCTTCCCTCAGCATCAGTATTTATAACTTCAACAGTTGTGCCACCGTAATGTTTAATCACATCAGATGGGCGTTGTGATGTGCCAGAAAGAGCATTTTCAGCAGCCATTAGTAGTGCAGTAACTCTTACCTTGGGTTTTGTCTTTGCCAATGCGACAGTGGCAGTTAAAACTGCAGCAGCACCTGCCATGTCACTCTTCATACCAATCATCGCATCATATGGTCGTTTCAAAGAAACTCCACCTGTATCAAAAGTTATCCCTTTGCCAACTAAAACAACATGTGGCCAATGAGCAGAGCCCTTTGGAGCATAAGAAACCTCTACTAATCTAGGACCAGGCTTAGGAGATGAGTTACCAACTGCAACTAATCCACCAAAATCTTTTATTGCTCGGCCAGATTTAACGGTGATTGAAAGTCCAGGATTTTTCGCAGATGAAACCAAAGTGCTAGCTTGTTTTGCCAGCCACTCTGGATTCTTAATATTTGAAGGTGTATGAATTAAATCTCTCGCCTGCCAGACAGCAGTTGCTAATACATCTGCTCGCTTTACCTCTTTCTCAAACTCACCATAAATAGTAAATGATGGTTTCTTAACCGTTTGTTCACTCTTAAGTGAGAATTGATAATTTGAAAGTAT
>WLEM01000019.1 GCA_009704285.1 Actinomycetota bacterium | reverse complement strand
AGAAAGCGAGAGAAATTTGGTTTCTTTGCCGTCAATACGATGCGCAAGAAGCATTAGATATGGGATTAGTAAATGCTGTTGTCCCAGTTAAAGATTTAGAGGCAGAAACAGTTTCATGGGCGCGAGAGATGCTAAGACACTCACCAATGGCACTTCGATTATTAAAGGCTGGCTTAAATGCTGCAGATGATGGTTTAGCTGGGGTTCAGCAATTAGCAGGGGATGCAACGTTGTTGTTTTACCTAACCGAGGAAGGTCAAGAGGGTAGAAACGCTTATCAAGAAAAGCGCGAGCCAAACTTTGATAAATTCCCTAAACGTCCTTAATTAATGTTTCCGTTTCAACTCAAAGTAGTTTCAATCCCAGTTAAATTTAATTTTCGACAAATAAAAAATCGTGAAATTGCATTATTTGAAGGTCCTGAAGGTTGGAGTGAGTTCTCACCTTTTATTGAGTACAACAATAAGGAATCAGCGACCTGGCTTAAGGCTGCGCTGGAAGCTGCTACAAAACCTGCGCCAAAGCCGGTTCGTGATGAGATAGCAGTAAATGCGACATTGCCAACTATAAAAGTTGATCAAGTTTCAACACTGTTGGCTAGCTTTAATGGTTGCACGACAATCAAGGTAAAGGTAAATGATTTTGTAAATGATCATCTTTTGCTCCAAGAAGTTCTGCGGCATATACCGGGCGCAAAATTCCGGTTAGACGTAAATGGTGGCTGGAATCTAGAAGAAGCAATTGCCAATTTGAGAAATTATCTACAAGAGTTTCCAGAACAGATTGATTATGTTGAGCAACCATGCCTTGATATTGCTGACCTTAAATCATTGCGCCAAACGGTAAAAATACCAATTGCAGTTGATGAATCAATTAGAAAATACCTTGGTTCTGACTTAACAAAATTGAGAGAAGTTGCAGATGTGGCAATTATTAAGTGGGCACCAACTGGTGGTTTTTCATCAGCTCTTGAGGTAATTGAAAAAGTCCAACTACCTGTTGTAATTTCTAGCGCTTTAGATAGTAGTGTCGGGATATCTCATGGTTTATCACTGGCGGCTTCGATTCCAAATCTTTATGGCCCGTGTGGTTTAGCAACTGTTGCACTACTTGAAGCAGATGTGACGAGCAAACCACTGGTAGCAGAGAATGGGTACATCAAAAACCGAAAAATAGTTCCTGATTTAATTGAAGAGTTCCAAGCCGTGCCAGCAAGACAGAGTTGGTGGCAAGATAGAGTTAATGAGATATATGCCGAGGTTTCACAATGAGTAATGCAACTAAGTTGGCTCATGCAGTTCTGCGTCAATTAATTGAAGCAGGAGTTAGTGATTTTGTTGTTTCGCCCGGGTCTCGTAACGCACCCTTACTTACCGCGCTGGGCGAGGCGGCTCAAAAACAAATAATTGACCTGCATGTAAAGATTGACGAACGAGGTGCTGCCTTTTTTGCGCTGGGAATATCAAAAGCTAGTAACAACTATGTTGCCGTTATTTGCACCAGTGGAACTGCAGCTGCCAACTTTCATCCAGCCGCAATTGAAGCTTTGCACAGCGCGAATAAATTGTTGATAATCACTGCTGATAGGCCGGCTAGGTTGAGAAAAACTGGCTCAAACCAAACAACAAATCAAGTCAATATCTTTCCAGGAATCAAAACCCACGACCTTTCATCAGAGATTGAAATCAAGTCGCTGCTAAGCACTGGGCCAGTACATCTAAACATCCAATTTGATGAGCCATTACTTAGTGTTGAGAAAAATGATTGGCTTGCAGGGGTAAAAATAAATCCAATAAGTTTTGAAAACCAAATCGAAGGCAAACTTGAACTAACTACTGGTGTTTTAGTTATTGGTCATGATCGCGCAGGATACCGAGTTGATCAGGTGTTGGATTTTGCAAAGAAACTAAATTGGCCAGTAATTGCCGAAGACCCACTCTCCTTTCCTCAGGCAATTGCCCATGCTGCATTATTTTTAAGCGACAGTGAGATTGCAAAGGAATTGGCACCAGAAAATGTAGTTGTAATTGGCAGAACAACATTGTCAAGAAGTACAAATAACTTCATAAAACTTGCAAAGAATTTGATTGTGATTGATCCACGCTCCTTAGATATAGATAGTAATCGAGAGGGAAACTTACTGCTTTCAACCTTGCCAGCTCAGGTTGTTAGTCAGAAAACCGATTTAAATATTTGGCAGAAAGCATCAGATTTAGCTGCTGAAAAGATTGAGAATTTACAGTGGTCAGAGCAATTCGTTACTTCAGAAATTACTAAGTCATTGCCGGATTCAACTGCTCTATTTGTAGGCTCATCTCGTCCAGTTAGAGATGTTGAGGCATTTTGTAAGCCCAGAGGTGGCCTTGAGGTTTTTGCAAATCGTGGCTTGGCTGGCATTGATGGAAATATCTCAACAATTTTTGGAGTTGCAAAAGAGTTTGACACAACCTATGCAATTTTAGGTGACCTAACCTTCCTGCATGATATTTCAGCTTTGAGCAATGCAGCTAATGAGAATGTGCGCATTTATGTTATTGATAACAACGGTGGTGGGATATTTTCTACTTTGCCACAAGCGGGTGTGGAGAATTTTGATCAGTTGTTTGGTACCCCGCATAACTTAGATTTAGTTAAAGTCTGTGCTGGTTTTGGTGTAAATGTAGTAAAAGTAAGTAGTTCGACAGAGCTACAAAAAGTGATGAATAAGGCAGTTAATGGTTTAGAGATTGTGATAATTCATGTTCCAGATCGAGAGGTTAACGCTAAAGAGTTGAAAGCTATTTCTCAAAGCATTTCTAGCGCAGTGCGCATTGGCATTAATTTAGCTTGACTCTCTGCAAACTCAGTCTCTGGGTCTGAACCAGCAACAATCCCACAACCAGCAAAGATTCTCATTGATTTTTTATCCTCAAGGAGTAAGCCGCAGCGAAGTGCAATAGCTATCTCACCATCGCCATTTGCATCAATCCAACCAACTGGAGCTGCATAACGCCCCCGATTCATTTTCTCAAGATCATTAATTAATTGTTTTGCAACATCGGTCGGCGTGCCGCATACCGCAGCTGTTGGGTGAAGTTGCTCAATAAGAGTGAAAGTATCTGCTTGCTTTGCGCTGTCATTTAGAACACCTGTCACATCAGTTGCAAGATGCATGACATTTGAAAGATGAAGAACAAAAGGTGACTCTGGAACATTAGTAGAAGAACAAAATGGTTCTAAGGCATCTGCAACTGATTTGACTGCATACTCATGTTCCTCTAAATCTTTAGAGGACTTAGCTAATGAAGCAGCTAGCGCTAAATCTCTATCCTCATTGCCAGTTTTTTGTATTGTGCCGGCTAACACTCGAGAGGTAACTAGCGATTTACTCAATCTAACTAGTAGCTCAGGAGTTGCACCAATTAATCCATCAACTAGAAACAACCATGTAGAGGGGTAATCAATCTCTAATCGTTGCAAAATACTGCGTGCATTGATTGGTTGATTAGAACGAGCAATCTGATCCCTAGCTAGAACTACTTTTTCTAACCTTCCCTCTTTTATTGATTTAATCGCATAACTAACTTGTTCGCGCCACTTGTCTTCAGGAATTGATCCACCATCCCATGAGATTTCACCGCTTGGCGCTGTGCTATGAAGTTTTGAAAAATCAGGTTGTCTAGTATCACCAATCCATGTAACCCAGGATTTATTGCCTTTCTTTGCCAAGATAATCTCTGGTATTACCAGCACTGAACTTTGTTGTGGATCAAAGGAAAAAGAGGTGAAAAGTATTGGACCAGTGCCGCTGCCATGAACATTGTTTTGAATCTTAAATTCAGATAATTGTTGATTCCACCAGGTACGTGCTTGCTTAAAACGATCCGCTCCAGAAATTTGCACTTTCTTATACTCGCCAAATCCAACCAACCCATCACCACTTCGAATCCAAGCAGCAGATAAATCTAACTGGCTTTCGACTGAGGTTAGTACTGAGTTCTCTCCCAAGATTTCAGTAGTGATTAAAACTGACATTAATAATTTACGCCCATCTATTTACCGGATTTGTCTGTAAAGCCTACTCCTTGGAGAATGGGGGTGTGGTCCGTGCAAATTTGAATAAAGATCCAGATGATGTTTCAAAGATGTTTGATGGCGTAGCCAGTCGATATGACTTATTAAATGACCTACTAAGCCTGGGGCGAACCAAAGCATGGCGTAAGAGTGTGACGACAATCATCGCTCCAAAGTCAGGAATGCAGATTCTAGATATTGCCGCCGGAACAGGTTCTTCAGCTCGGCCACTAGTTGATAAAGGTGCGCAAGTTACCGCATTAGATTTTTCAGAAGGAATGTTGGCGCAAGGCAGAAAGCAACACAAAGATATTAAGTTTGTCCAAGGAGATGCACTTAAGCTGCCATTTGGCGACAATGAATTTGATGTCACTACAATTTCATTTGGTTTACGAAATACCAGCGACACATCTTTGGCTTTAAAAGAGGCACTGCGAGTTACTAAATCAGGTGGCAAAATTGTTATTGCCGAGTTCTCCCATCCTGTTAATAACATATTTAAAATTGTTTACTTAAATTATTTAATGAAGGCACTTCCTGCAATAGCTCGAAAGATAAGTAAAAATCCACAGGCTTATATCTATCTTGCAGAATCGATCCGAGCCTGGCCAGATCAGGCAGGGCTAGCCCTGATATTGCAAAAAAATGGGTGGGACTCTGTGGCTTGGCAGGACCTAACCTTCGGAATTGTCGCAGTTCACATTGGGTACAAGGCGTAAGTGGCAAAAGCCACCGCTGACAAACCATAAGATTTGACCGTATGAATCTCTCATTTAATCCATATGTGCCGATCCTGGCGATTGGGGCAATTGGCTTTGGTTTTGCAATTTTTTCAGTTGCTGCCGCGGCTCTAACTGGCCCAAAACGGTATAACCGCGCCAAGTCAGATGCATATGAGTGCGGCATTCAACCATCGCCACAAGCAGCTGGTGGCGGAAGATTTCCAATTAAATATTTCTTAACTGCAATGCTTTTTATTGTTTTTGACATCGAAATTGTTTTCTTGTATCCATGGGCAGTTGCATTTGATGAACTTGGATTATTTGGATTAGTTGAAATGGGATTATTTATTGGCACTGTATTTGTTGCTTACGCCTATGTTTGGCGCCGCGGTGGATTGGAATGGGATTAATCATGGGTTTAGAGGAGAAGTTACCGAGCGGGTTTTTATTAACAACAGTTGAAAAGCTTGCAGGTTATATGCGCAAAAACTCATTGTGGCCGGCAACATTTGGATTGGCTTGCTGCGCAATTGAAATGATGGCCGCAGGTGCTGGCAGATATGACTTAGCTAGATTTGGAATGGAAGTTTTTAGAGCCTCTCCTCGCCAGGCAGATTTAATGATTGTCGCTGGCCGAGTAAGTAACAAAATGGCGCCAGTGGTTCGACAGATTTATGATCAAATGGCAGCTCCTAAGTGGACGATTGCAATGGGCGCATGTGCTTCATCAGGTGGCATGTTTAATAACTATGCGATTGTGCAGGGAGTCGATCACATAATTCCAGTAGATATCTACCTACCTGGGTGCCCACCAAGACCTGAAATGTTGATGGATGCAATCTTGAAGTTACATGAGCAAATTGGAAATGAAAAACTTGGTCCAAACAGAGAAAAAATCATCAAAGAGGTAGAAGCTGCTGCGTTAGCTGCAAAACCTACCCATCAACTAAAGGGTTTATTAGCATGAGCAAGAACGGAATGTTTGGTAGCCAAGGAAGTGGAGACACCTCTGGTTTTGGTGGGTTAGTTAAAACCCAAACCACAATTGGCTCAACTGAGCGACCATTTGGTGGTTATTTTGATCAGGTAGCTGATGATTTAGAGCGTGCTTATCCACTCTTTAGCGATGCGATTGAGAAAGTTGTCGTAGACCGCGGGGAGTTAACATTATTTATTAAATCAAGTCGTTTGCTAGATGTAGCCAAAATATTACGGGATCAACTTAGATTTGAAATGTGTGTTGGTGTAAATGGTGTGCACTATCCAGAAGAAACAAATCGAGAGTTACATGCAATTTATTCATTGCTATCAATTACCAGAAATCAACGAATCAGATTAGAAGTTTGTGTCTCGGAAAAAGATCCTCATATTCCTTCATTAGTTGAAATTTGGGCAGGCACAAATTGGCATGAGCGAGAAACTTATGACATGTTTGGAATTATTTTTGATAATCATCCTGGACTAACACGTATTTTAATGCCAGATGATTGGTCAGGATTTCCGCAACGAAAAGATTATCCGTTGGGTGGAATTGAGATTGAATATAAAGGTGCAACTGTCCCGGCTCCATCGCAACGTCGGAGTTATTCATGACAACATATACCGATCCATACGCATCCTCGCAGGAAACAACCGAAGGACGGGTTTACTCAGTTACTGGTGGAGATTGGGATGCATTAGTCACTGAAATAGGTGCGACCAAAGAAGAACGCGTAGTTTTAAACATGGGACCTCAGCACCCGTCAACGCATGGTGTTCTGCGCTTAATTCTGGAATTAGAGGGCGAGACAGTAACTGAAACTAGATGTGGAATTGGATATTTGCATACTGGCATTGAGAAAAATACTGAATTTAGAAACTGGACCCAAGGCGTAACTTTTGTAACCAGAATGGATTATCTCTCTCCAATATTTAATGAAACTGCGTATTGCCTAGGAGTTGAGAAGCTATTAGGAATTACAAATGATGTGCCAGAAAGAGCAACAGTGATTCGAGTAATGATGATGGAGTTCAACCGAATCTCATCTCACATGGTGGCGCTCGGAACTGGCGCATTAGAACTTGGCGCACTATCTCCAATGATCTTTGCATTTAGGGAGAGGGAGAAAGTATTAGATATTTTTGAAATGCTCTCTGGATTGCGAATGAATATGGCCTATATCCGGCCAGGTGGAGTGGCTCAAGATTTACCAGAGGGTGCTTTAAAAAAGATTCGTGAAACAGTAAAAGATTTAAGAATCAACTTTAAAGACAATGAAAAATTATTGGTTGGTAATTCGATCTGGATCAAGCGCACACAAGGGGTTGGTTACTTAGATCTAGCAGGTTGTACAACGCTAGGAATTACCGGTCCAGTACTTCGTTCAACAGGATTAGCCTGGGATTTACGTAAGGCGCAACCTTATTGCGGATATGAAGATTATGAATTTGATATCCCAACAACCGATACCTGCGATGTTTACGGTCGCTTTTTAATCAGAATGAAAGAGCTTGAGCAATCTTTAAGAATTATCGAACAATGTGTTTCTAAGTTAGAAAAATTGGAGGGTCAACCAGTAATGGTTGCGGATAAAAAGATTGCTTGGCCCTCTCAATTATCTGTTGGTGCCGATGGTATGGGTAACTCACTAAATCACATTAGAGAAATTATGGGCGAATCAATGGAGGCATTGATTCATCACTTCAAATTAGTCACCGAAGGTTTTAGAGTTCCAGCCGGTCAGGTGTACACCGCGATTGAATCCCCACGTGGAGAACTAGGGGTT